>JAUYAO010000021.1 GCA_030692565.1 Nitrospira sp. | reverse complement strand
TGCGATTCTACGACGCCGTGTCCCGCCTGGTGGCCATCGTGGATGCACGAGGGAAGAGCACGCAATTTACCTACGATAATTTGAATCGGGTGACGCAGATTCACGATGCGATCAACGGGATCACGGCCTTCACCTATGATCCGAATGGCAATTTGCTGACGGTCACGGACGCGAAAAGCCAAGTCACCACCTACACCTACGACAATATGGATCGTCTGGCCACGAGGAAGGACGCGCTCAATAGGCAGGAGTCATATCAATATGATCTGGCCGGCAACCTGGCTCAGTTCACCGACCGGAAGAATCAAGTCACGACGTTCCAATACGATGCCTTGAATCGGAGAACCAGCGCGACCTATGCCGATGCGACGACCACATTCACGTACGACACAGTCGGACGGTTGGTGAAGGCGAGCGACACGGCCACTGGTGCCGGCACTATCGACTTTGCCTACGACATCCTAGATCGCCTCATCCAAGAAACCACTCCGCAAGGCACGGTTAGTTATCAGTACGACGTGCTGGGCAGACGCACACAGATGACGGCGAACGGCCAGCAGCCAACGAGCTATCAATACGATGGTGCCTCTCGTCTCACCCGCGTGGCCCAGGGTAGTCTCTTCGCCGCGCTGGGCTATGACAATGCCAATCGCCGCACGAGCCTCGGCTATTCGAACGGAACCACGACCAGTTACGCCTACGATCTGGCCTCACGCCTCACGAGCATCGCGCACAATGGACCTTCCGGTCTCATTGAGTCGTTAACGTATACCTACGATGCCGCAGGCAATCGGTTCAGCGCTGACAGAACCAATGGGACTGCGAGCCTCTTACCGAGTGCGGTAGCCAGTGCGGCCTACGACGCCGCGAATGAACAGACGCAATTTGCCGGTGCCACGCTCACGTACGATGCGAATGGCAATCTGACGAACGATGGCCTGAATACCTATCAGTGGGACGCGCGGAATCGGCTGATCGGCATGAGTGGTGGGTCCACGGCCACCTTCGTTTACGATCCACTCGGTCGGCGAGCCAGCAAGACCATCAACGGTACAAGCACCCAGTTCGCCTATGACGGGAATGACATCGCCACAGAGATCGGCGGGGGAACGGTTGGGGCCAATTATCTCCGAAGCCTGAACATCGATGAACCATTTATTCGGCAGACGAGTGCAGGGAATGAGCACTACCATACCGATGCCCTCGGGAGCTCACTCGTGCTTAGCGATGCGACCGGTGAATCTGTGGCCACCTATGGGTACGAGCCGTTTGGCAAGACCACCAGCACAGGAAGTTCGTCGAATGCGCTGCAGTATACTGGGCGGGAAAGTGACGGCACGGGTTTCTACTACTACCGTGCACGGTATTACTCTCCAAAGACGCATCGGTTCATTGGTGAAGATCCGATCGGACTTTATGCCGGACCCAACTTTTACTCTTTGGCGAGAAATAGGGTTACTAGGTATAGAGATCCTTTTGGGCTAGATCCATTTGCCCTCAACAAATTTGATCTTGGAGTTGCGTATACATTTTTGATAGACGGGATGCAATGTACGATACAGTCAGGATGCAAAGACACAACAACCATCCCGCCAGAAATAAAAGTTCAAATGCAGGGATCCTACAATCAACCGCCCGATAACTTGAATCCTGTTAACATCAACGCTACCGCTTACACATGGACGCTACCACCCCCGTTTTCAACTTACGGATTGGGATTTGAACTTTCAGTTGGAACCTACATATATGACAACCCTAATCCTGGACCTGGAAGCCAAACCACCCTTCAGGGAGGACTATCGGTTGGTTTAGGAATTGGAATAGGGCCCAGAATTAGCATCCAGCGGTGAGGGAATGGGAAAAACGATCATGTGCCAGGGGATCCAAGTCTAATTGAATGCTTGACGAGAATAGATATGGGAAGAGATAGAGGCTGAAATGCAAGAACCTAGCAATTACCAACTCCTCAAAGAAATTGTGTTGCTCTGGCTTTTCGTGGGCTTCGGAATGGGCCTAATAGTTGTGACAAGGAAAGGCCGAAATTTTTCACTTGACCCTCCAGAGCCATTCCTAACTTGGAAGTCTCGATCGACTCTTGCACGATTGCTTGGCAGACGAGGAGAGGCTTATGCCTACTATATTTTTGGCGGCCTGCTTATTCTCGTTGCGGGCATCCTAATCATTCAAAGGCTGATAGTTCTCGCGCATCGACTTGGCTATGAATGAGAGATGGGGGCGTTGCTTGACTTTGAGGAAAGAAAATAGGGACAGGCTGAATTTCTGATGACTGCTATGGCTGAAAAAGAACCAATGAGCGTTGATCTCGGTGGGGATGCGACTGCTTGCCTCACTAACATCACCGATGCCCTGAATCAAAACACCCGCTTCACCTATGATTCAGTCACCGGGAACATGCTCACCACCCTCGATCCGCTCTTGCATGCGACGAACATCACGTATAACCCATTCGGTCAGCCGATTACGGTCACCGACGCGCTGAACCATACGACCACCTTCGAGTACGACGAAGTCGGCAACCTCATTGCCACCATCGATCCGTTGGGCAACCGGACATTGCGATTCTACGACGCCGTGTCCCGCCTGGTGGCGATCGTGGACGCGCGAGGCAAGAGCACGCAGTTTACCTATGACAATCTCAATCGGGTGACAGAGATTCACGATGGGATCAACGGGATCACGGCCTTCACCTATGATCCGAATGGCAATCTGCTCGCCGTCACGGATGCCAAAAACCAGACAACCACCTACACGTACGACAATATGGATCGATTGGCCACGAGAAAAGATGCGCTGAATCGGACCGAGAGTTACCAGTACGATCTAGCCGGAAACCTGGCACAGTTCACCGACCGGAAGAATCACGTCACCACCTTCCAATACGATGCCTTGAATCGGAGAACCAGCGCGACCTATGCCGATGCGACGACCACATTCACGTACGACACAGTCGGACGATTGGTGAAGGCGAGCGACACGGCGACAGGTGCCGGCACCATTGATTTCGCCTATGACATCTTGGATCGCCTCATCCAAGAAACCACGCCACAAGGCACCGTCGCCTATCAATACGACGTGCTGGGCAGGCGCACCCAGATGACGGCGAACGGCCAGCAGCCGACCACATATGAATATGATGCCGCGAGCCGTCTGACCCGCGTGGCCCAGGGCAGTCTCTTCGCCGCGCTGGGCTATGACAATGCCAATCGTCGCGCCAGTCTCGCGTACTCGAACGGAACCACGACCAGTTACGCCTACGATCTGGCCTCACGCCTCACGAGCATCGCCCACAACGGCCCAAGCGGCATCATCGACGCGCTCACCTACACCTACGATGCCGCAGGGAATCGCTTCAGTGCCACCCGTACAAATGGTACAGCGAGTCTGCTGCCAAATCCCGTGGCCTCTACCGCCTATGATGCGGCAAATGAGCAAACACAGTTTGCAGGCGCAGTACTGACCTATGACAATAATGGAAACCTGACGAGCGATGGCCTGAACACCTACCAATGGGATGCCAGGAACCGACTGATCGGCATGAGCGGTGGGGCCACGGCTTCATTCGCCTACGATCCGCTCGGGCGGCGGGCGAGTAAAACGATCAACGGTACAAACACTCAGTTTGCCTACGACGGCAACGATATCGCCGTCGAGATCGGCGGAGGAACAGTTGGGGCCAATTATCTCCGAAGCCTGAACATTGATGAACCATTTATTCGGCAGACGAGTGCAGGGAATGAGCACTACCATACCGATGCACTCGGGAGTTCGTTAGCCTTGAGCGATGCCAGCGGCGCGGCGGTCATGAGCTATGGGTACGAGCCGTTTGGCAAGACCACCAGCACAGGCAGTTCGTCGAATGCGTTGCAGTACACGGGACGGGAAAATGATGGGGCGGGACTGTACTTCTACCGAGCTAGATACTACAGCCAGACTCGAGGACGGTTTATTGCCGAAGATCCGCTCGAATTCAGCGCGGGCGACATAAACCTCTATAGATACGTGGCCAATAACCCAATCAATCACAGCGATCCATCTGGACTTATTTTGGAACATCTCTTCCCCGGCCCCTTGGATGCGCATTCTAACGTTGCCATTAGCCCCTCACAATTTGTGCACCATGTTGGAAATCAGAATTTACACGACATCATGCATGCCGGAGACGGGCAATCACTGCGGAGTGATAGAAGTGCTGGCGGGCCGCTCAATGACTTTCGTTACGTAAGAGACCCTGCTGGTCCTAATGCCATCATAGACATGAGGCATTTCTTGGTGATTGGACAACAAGGAGAAACTGTAGGCCTTGGTGTTGAAATAGTCCAAGCTTTAGGCGGCGATATAAAGAGCGCTTTCGACCCACAAGACTTTTTTTCCAATGCACTTGGAAAGCAGTTTTTCAACACGCATGACCCAAGCAAGCCGTTGGGCCCTCAGCTAGATGAGTTTTTCAAACAACGTCGGAAGCTTGGTGGGCGCAAATAGATGAACGACATAATAAAACACCGGGCCAAAATCATCCTCTGCTGCGGAACTCTTCTGCTGCTGGCAGGCTTTTATTTGTGGAACAGTGGATATCGTGAGTTAGTGCAAAAGTGTAAGAGAGTAGAACTTGGAACTAGCGAGGAACAGGCTGTCCAGGTACTAGGCCCTCCAGGAAGGAAGCGAATTAGTGACCGACAGGGTCGGAAAGTTCGATCATTGGAGTATGACGCCCCTGCAATAGCGGCGATGGCACCCTACGTTGTTATTGACGATCTGACAGGCCATGTCATTGAGGTTGCATGTGATGATGAGCATCACCTCCGGCAATAAGGAAAGAAAAATAGGGGGCAGGCTGAGTTTCTATGATGGCTGTAGCTGAACGAGAGTCGATGCGTGTGGATCTAGATGGCGATGCGACTGACTGCCTTGCCAGGATCACCGACGCCAAGAACCAGACGACGACCTACGTCTATGACAACAGGAAAGAAAAGGGGAAAGAAAAGGGGACAGGCTACTTTTCCGGCGAAGCTTGGGCGGGATGAAGTTTCTGAATCGAAGCACGAGTGAGTCCTTTTCAGTGATGAAAGATCTTCGATGAAGCAGATGGCGTTCTCAAAAGTGCTGACGATCGTGGCCTGTGTGCTGATGCTGTGTGTGTCGGTCTCGACGCTAGCGGTCGCCGACCAGGCGCAGTACATCTATGACGATCTGGGCCGTCTGTCGCAAGTCATCGACGGGCAGGGAAACGTCGCAACGTACACCTATGACGCGGTCGGGAATCTGCTCTCCATCACGCGCAACACCGGCGGGGTCGGTGCGCCGACGATCACGGGTTTGACGCCGAACACCGGCAATGCGGGCGCGTCGGTCACGGTCTCCATTACCGGCACCAATCTCACCGGCGCGGCTTTGGCGACGGACAACCCCGGCATCCTCGTGCGCAACGTCCTCACCACGCCGACCTAGCCCCTCTTCCCCGCCCCGATCCCTCGACAGGACTTTTGACTCTATGCTAGGTTACGCGCTCCCTTGCGCCGGACTTGGCCGTGTGCGGGGTCTGCTGTGGATCAGGTCAGTGCTCGTATGTTTAAGAAAATTCTAGTCGCAAATCGCGGCGAAATTGCCATGCGCATCATCCGCGCCTGCCGCGAGCTGAATATTGCTACGGCCGCCATCTATTCCGAAGCCGATTCGACCGGCATCTACGTCAAGAAGGCCGATGAAGCCTACCTGGTCGGTCCCGGCCCCGTGAAGGGCTTCCTCGATAAACAACAGATCGTCGACCTCGCCCTCAGAATCGGAGCCGATGCCATCCATCCCGGATACGGCTTTCTTTCTGAAAACGCGGAGTTTGCCGAGCTGTGCCAGACCTCCGGCATTACCTTCATTGGACCCTCTCCATCCGCCATCAACGCCATGGGGAGCAAAATCAAAGCCCGCGACCTCGCAAAAGAAATCGGAGTTCCGGTCGTCCCTGGTACCGAAGGCGGCGTCACGGATATCAAAGAGGCCCTGGCCTTCGCCAAAGAAGCCGGCTATCCGGTCATGATCAAAGCCAGCGCCGGCGGTGGAGGACGCGGACTCCGCGTCGTCCGGACGGATGCCGAGCTGCGTGAAAATATGGAAGTGGCCTCCCGCGAGGCATTGGCCGCGTTCGGAGACGGCGCGGTATTCATTGAGAAATATGTGGAGCGCCCGCATCACATTGAGTTCCAAATCCTCGGCGACAAGCATGGCAATATTATCCACCTGGGCGAGCGGGATTGCTCCATTCAACGCCGCCATCAGAAACTCATCGAAATTGCACCATCCTTGATCCTGACCCCGCGACTGCGAGCCGAAATGGGTGCGGCCGCCATCCAGATCGCAAAAGCCGTTTCCTATGACAATGCCGGTACCGTCGAGTTCCTGCTCGATCAGGACGGCCGATATTACTTCATGGAGATGAACCCACGGATTCAGGTCGAGCACACGGTGACCGAACAGATCACCGCCATCGATATTGTGCGCAACCAAATCTCCATCGCCGCAGGCAAACCGCTGGACATTCAGCAATCGGACGTCACGTTGCAGGGTCATTCCATTCAATGCCGGATCAACGCCGAAGACCCGCGCAATAACTTCAGGCCCTGCACAGGCACCATTACCGCCTATCTGTCACCGGGCGGCATCGGCGTCCGCATCGACGGTGCCGTGTACAAGGATTACACCGTTTCGCCTTACTACGACGCGCTGCTGGCGAAGTTGACCGTCCGCGGACGGACGTGGGAAGAAACCGTGAGCCGTATGCGCCGGTCCCTGGAAGAATATGTGCTGCGAGGCGTCAAGACCACGATCCCCTTTATGAAGGCGATTATGCAGGATCAGGACTTCCGGGCCGGACGGTTCGATACCTCCTATCTTGATACGCATCCGGACCTCTTCAACTACGACGACGTGGAACAGCCGGAAGACCTGGTTCTGGCCATCGCTGCGGCTATCGCCGCCTACGAAGGCCTCTAGCCGGGTTGGCCGAAACCACCTGACAACACACGCACCACACCTATTAAGGGCACGCAACGACGATGGCGGCACGAAAACCAGCAAAGTCAAAGAAAGCAGTGATCAAGAAACCCGCTCGCGGACCGGTCGTGCGCACCTCGCGGACGAAGACAGCCAAACCGGCCGAGGTTCAACTTCAGCCCTCCCCCGGACACAAGGTCCTGATCACCGATGTCGCCCTGCGCGACGGACATCAATCGCTCCTCGCCACGCGCATGCGCACCGAGGACATGCTGCCGATCGCGCAAAAGCTGGACGCCGTCGGCTATTGGTCTCTCGAAGTGTGGGGCGGCGCGACGTTCGATACCTGTTTGCGCTTCCTGAAAGAAGATCCCTGGGAACGGCTGAGAGCACTGCGGGCAGCCATGCCCAATACCCGGCTACAGATGTTGTTGCGCGGGCAGAACCTCGTCGGCTACCGGCATTACGCCGACGACGTCCTGGAACGGTTCATCGAGCGATCCGCAGCCAACGGCATCGACGTCTTCCGCATCTTCGACGCCCTGAACGACGTCCGCAACATGGACCGCGCCATTCGGGAGGTCAAAGCCTGCGGCAAGCATGTCGAAGCGGCCATCAGCTATACGGTCAGTCCGGTCCACAGCGTCGACCGGTTCGTGAGCATGGCCAAACAATTGGAAGACCTCGGCACCGATACGCTTTGCGTCAAAGACATGGCCGGCTTGCTGGAGCCGATGGAGGCCTATCACCTCATCAAGCGCCTGAAAAGCGCCGTGAAAGTCCCGATCCATTTGCACTCGCATTACACCTCCGGCATGTCCTCGATGTCCGCCCTCATGGCGATCCTCGGCGGGCTCGATATGCTCGACACCGCCATATCGCCGTTGTCCGGAGGGACATCGCATCCGGCAACGGAAACGCTGGTCGCATCGCTTAAAAATACGCCCTACGACACCGGACTGGACCTGGCCACCTTCCTGCCGATCACCGAACATTTCCGGACCGTGCGCCGCAAGTATCGCCAGTTCGAAAGCGATTTCACCGGGGTCGATGCCGAAATCCTGACGTCGCAGATTCCCGGCGGCATGCTGTCGAACCTGGCGGCGCAGTTGACGGAACAAGACGCCCTGGATCGCATGAAAGAAGTGCTCGATGAAGTCCCGCGTGTCAGAAAAGACATGGGCTACCCGCCGTTAGTGACTCCGACGAGCCAGATCGTCGGCACGCAAGCGACCCTGAATGTGCTGACCGGCGAGCGCTACAAAGTGATCACGACCGAAACGAAGAATTACTTCCTCGGACTCTATGGCCGCGCTCCGGGACAAGTCGATCATGACATCATGGCCAGGGCCATCGGCGACGAAGAACCGATCAAGACCAGGCCGGCCGACCGGCTGGAGCCCGAATTGGAAGCCAGCAAGAAAGAGATGCCGGCCTCGGCCGAGTCTGTGGAAGATCAGCTCTCGTTCGTGCTCTTCCCCGCCATCGCGCGTGACTTCTTCGAGGCCCGCGAAAAGGGCGAGCTGACTCCGGATCCACTGGAAGCCACGATGGCCAAAGGTCCCGCCGTTGCGGGTGAGCTGCACTTGGCGCCGGTGGAATTCAACATCACCGTCCACGGCGAATCCTACCATGTGAAACTCTCCGGGTCAGGCCGCAAGGTCGACGGACGGAAGCCCTACTACATTCGCGTGAACGACAAGCTGGAAGAAGTGTCGTTGGAACCGATTCAGGAAGTGCTCGCCGGCGTGCCGGAGGCTCCTGACACCGGCACGGGATCGAAGCCCAAGCGGCCGCGCCCCTCTAAACCCGGCGATGTCGCGCCGCCGATGCCCGGACGTGTCGTGAAAATCCTCGTTGCGAAAGACGATCGCGTGAAAACCGGCGACCCCCTCCTGATCATCGAGGCCATGAAAATGGAAAGCCGGGTTCCCGCACCGATCGACGGCAAGGTATCGGCCATCCTCGCGGCTGAAGGTGATAACGTCAAGACCGACGAGACCGTCATCCAGTTGGAATAAATCGACCAGCGCCACCCACATCCAAGGTCGTCTGTGCAGGCCTTCCTTCGAATCATCATCGGTGGAATTTTCTGCATGCTCGCTGCATCCTGCACCACACCCGATACATTGCCGCTCTGGTTCGACGCCGTCGAACACTACCCCGTCAACAGCGTCACCGTGAATGGCCAGCGCATCGCCTACCTCGACAGAGGCACCGGCCCGGTGGTTGTCCTGATCCACGGGTTCGGCGGATCGATGTGGCAGTGGGAACATCAGCAGTCTGCGCTCGAACCACACTTCCGGGTCATTACGCCGGATCTCCCAGGATCAGGCCTTTCCGACAAACCGGACATCGCCTACACACCGGAAGACATGCTGCAATTTCTGGTTGGATTTCTGGATGCCCTTCGAATTCCTCAGGCCTCGCTGGCGGGCAATTCCATGGGAGCAGGACTGGCCATCGGCATGGCGCTGGATCACCCGGACCGCGTGTCGAAGCTCGTGCTGATCAGCGGGCTCCCGCCACAGGTCATGGAACACTTGATCAATCCCTCGATCAAGCGAGCGCTGACCACCAGCACGCCGTCCTGGCTCGTCTCGTTCGGGAACTGGCTGTTCGGCGGCCTCATGATCGACAAAATTCTCAAGGAGATCGTCTATGACCATACGCTCCTCACCCCGGCAGTCCTCGAGCGATCGAACAGAAATCGCCAGCGTCCAGGCTTGATCAAGCCGCTGATGACAGTGGGGGACAATCTGCCGGCCTGGGAAGAGCGCTATGCCCCGCGCATCAAGACGATTCCCCATCCCACCCTGATCGTCTGGGGTGAGGAGGACCACGTATTCCCCATAAAGGCCGGCAGACTACTGCACGACCTCATCCCACAGTCGACGTTTGCCAGCATCCCAAAGGCCGGTCATATTCCTCAATGGGAGCAACCCGAGCTCGTGAATGCGCAGCTCCAGTCATTCCTCCAGCCTTGAGCGTCCGGCAGCGGCAGGATATACTTTCAATACTATCTTCCCCACACCACTGCGGAGTGCATGATGACAAGACGCGGCCTTCAGGTTCTCATGATCAGCTTGTTCCTCACCAACGGACTCACCGCTTGCGGGAGCTCCGGTCGGCTCCTGGACTCAGGGTTCCCCTACAAGAATTTGCCCGTGGCCGACGGTAGTGTCGTCGCCGGCGAGGGCCATTCTGTCCTCTTCAAAGGCAGCCCCTTAATGCTGTCCGGCACCGGCGTCAAAGTCGGGGATCATCTGCGCGAGGTGAAACTGACCGATCGGGATCTCGCCTTGGTCAACATCGCCCACACCGCCGGATCGGGGAAAGTTCGGATCATCAGTGTCGTCCCCTCGATCGACACCAAGGTCTGCGAACAACAAACCCATCAGCTCAGCGAAAAGAATCATGGCTTGGACAAGATGGTCGAGCTCATCACCGTGAGCATCGACACCCCGTTCGCCCAGAAGCGTTTTGCGGAAGAGGCCAAGATTCGCAACGTCACGTTTCTCTCGGATTATCGCGGCGCCGATTTCGGAAAAACCCATGGCCTCTTTCTGCGCGATCCGCATTTCCTGGCCAGAACCGTCATGGTCGTTGATGCACAGAACGTGATCCGCTATCTGCAAATCACCCCGGAAATCGCCCAACTCCCCGATCTCGACGAAGCCTTCAAGTTCGCCCGCTCCCTGGTGACCACCAGCTGAGATGGCCAACTATGACCTCCTGGTGATCGGCACCGGCCCCGCCGGGCAAAAAGCCGCCGTGCAGGCGGCCAAACTCGGCAAGAAGGTCGGCATCATCGAGCGCAAAGCCGTCGTCGGCGGCGTGTGCATCAACACCGGCACGATCCCCAGCAAATCGCTCCGCGAGGCCGTTCTCTATCTGTCCGGCTTTCGGCAACGCACTCTCTACGGGGCAGAGTATCGCGTCAAAGACACGATCACGATCGAAGACCTGATCTTCCGGGCCACCCACGTCATTACCAATCGGGATAGGAAGAAGCCTCACGGCCCCTCCCTCCCACACCACCGGACATACGGGTCACGTATCCGGCGGTTCGATGAATTGAATTCCTACCGTGATGCAAGGCTCGGCACTCCCAGGTTCTCGAAGTAGCGCAATGGTAGCGCGACGGTCAGGGCAGGTGTCTTCGACAACCGCCACGGGCCGTGGGCCGACTTGCTGCTGTTCCACGCTTCGCGGACAGATACCCCGCGCTTGCGCAGTTCCCGATAGCCCGCCGCCCCCCATTGTTTCCAGAGATAGCAGCGCAACTTGCGTCGTACCCATTTGTCGATATCGCGCAGAGGACTCAGCACCTCGGCAATGCCGAAGTACGCTTTCCAACCAAGCAGGGTGTCTCTTAGCTCCGCAACGATAACGCGTATGCTGGTGCCTCGTGTACGACGGGTCAGCTCCCGCACCCGGTGCTTCAGCTTTTCGATGGCCTTGTCCGCCACCTTGAGCTTGGCCCCGTTGCGGCTGACCGTGAAGCCCAGGAACTTGCGGTTCATGGGCCGGTCCACCGCACTTTTCAGCACATTCACTGTGAGTCGCAGTGAGTCACTGACAAAGCGTGTCACGCTGGCCATCACCCGCTCGCCCGCTCTTTGGCTTCGGACCAGAATATTGCAGTCATCAGCGTAGCGGACAAAGCGGTGGCCGCGCCGGTCCAGTTCCCAATCCAATTCATCCAGCACCACGTTGGCCAGCACCGGCGAGAGCGGACCGCCTTGCGGCACGCCCATGGTCGTGGCTTCGATGTTACCCGCCACGCTCACGCCCGCCTTCAGATACCGATTGATCAGTCGCAGCACTGCGGCATCCGGGCAGCGAAGTTTCAGCCGCACCATCAGCCGGTCGTGATTGACCCGATCAAAGAAGGCTTGCAGGTCCATGTCCACCACCCAACCGTACCCTGCCCGGATGTTCGTTTGCACTTCGCGTACGGCCTGATGGGCCGAGCGTTGCGGTCGAAATCCGTAGCTGTAGCGGTGAAAGTGCGGCTCCCATTGCGCCGAAATAACTTGCGCGATGGCTTGCTGAATAAACCGATCCAACACTGTGGGAATTCCCAGCGGGCGAGTCTTCCCATCTGGCTTGGGAATCTCCACACGCCTGACCGGTTGCGGCCGATACTGGCCCGCTTCCAGTTGCGCACGGATTTTCGGCCAGTGATGTCGGAGGTACTCTGGCAGTTCATCGACGGTCATGCCGTCGATGCCCGGCGCGCCTTTGTTCTGGCGCACTTGCTTCAATGCCCGTTGCAGGTTGGCCCGCTCTAACACGTGGGCCAGCAACGCGTGGGGTTGAATCGACTCGGGTTGGCCTGACAATCCAGCGACGAGTTCATCCTGCGGCATGGCCGCAGCCTGCGTGGGCAGGTGCTCAGATGCAGTCCCGTCTCTCTTCGTCATGCGCCGTCGTCTTTCATCGTTCGGGCCTTCGGTGCGGGCGGCACCTACTATGCCCTCTGCTGACTTCCCCGCAGTATTCAGCGCCCGTTTCCAGACGCCCAGCTTCGATGCTCCGAAGCACCGCGGGGATCTCCCGGGGTAAGACGCGTTACCTTCACTGCATAGACGCCGGATTTACAAAATGCATCCCAACTACCGCAGATGGAGGGCTTCGCGGTCACGTGCCCGCTCGCCCCGGATGCATCACGCCTCCTATCCGGTTCTTGTTCATCGCCCCGCAGTTTCGGATTGGACTTCCTTCAGACCCCGCCTCACGGCGACGCCCTTGCCCTTCTCCTTGCCTTCGGCTCTGCGACAACCTGGCAGTCGGACTTGCACCGACTAAGTAACGCGCCATGCCCGGCGCACACGTCTAAATTCACCGGCCTGCGCGGCTTTTCGCGCAGGTCCAGTGCAATGATGGGCTCGGCATCAATTCAGCATTCCTTCAAACGCGTTCAGTTGGTCGGCCTTGATAACTATGCCAAGGTTATTGGGAATTGCTGCGACTGAGATTGGCTTCTGCTGTGTGGGAACTGTCACAACCTGTATGTCACCATGAATTGTGTGCTGAGGCCCCGCGTAAAGAATGCCCAGCAGTTTTATACGCGACCCCATAACAAGCGCATTTCTCGTTTGGTAACTTCCGATTTCAAATAGAAGCACTGGCGAGCCACTTGAGCCGGGAAAGCAGGCGGCATCAATGAGAAATTCCTTCTTCCCATTCCAGTCGTATTTGTAGTCCGACGCAAGAACGCCCTGTCTGAATATCGGCAGGTTGTTAACTTTGTCCCAGAGTCCGTTGGGATAGCCAACCATTACAATGGTTTCTAAACCCAGCATGTCATCCATATCAGATGTTTTGGGAATCAGATCTTTGTCCAATGTTAAGAAGAAGAATCTTGTGTTTGTCTTCTCGGCCTCGTGAAGCAGCGGCGCAATTGGCATTACGCATAGATCAACATCATTATCAGGATGAGGCAGCCACCGCCTCTGGAAGGAGTCAAGCTCGTAAGATTGAACCTTGCCGATAGCTGGCCCGTCCGTGCCGTTGTGTAACGTAAGGAGGAAACGGCCTTTCACCGCGCCCTCTACAACATGCTTATTGGTAACGATAACCGGAATGTGTTGCGCTTCATTACGGTTGAGGCTGTAGAAGAAACCAGTTCCTGTTCCAAGTCCGCCACCGGAAAGGTCGCACTCAATCCTCACCGTACTGTGTGCAAGTTGCTCCGCAGGGCTAAGGGGCATGGCCACTCTCCTCGATGCCGAACAATGTTTAGGCCAATCCGCATAAGAGCCAGATCTGCCAATTTCTGTCCGTATAGCACTCCACTACAGTTCGTGAACAATACGCCACGACCGTTGTCGTTTCAATGAGCTGTAACTGCGGAACTATTTATCGCGGGCGCTTATGCGGATCGGCATAACCCTCTTTCTGAATGGGTTCACAACCCGGCGAGTGGATAAGAAACGTTCGCTTGCTCACTTCATTGCGGGACTGCCGGTCGATCCTCGAATGCGCCCGTCGAACGTCCTCCTGACTCCACTTCCCCCCCACACCTTCTTCCCTGGGAGCTGCCAGACCGTCCTTCACTGAGCGCATTGAGCGACCACCGTTTCATCGTGGGGGCTCGGCGAGCAAGAAGGATGGTCTGGCGGCTCTCCGGTCCCTCTGCTCCAGGAGCAAAGGATCCGCACCGATGTCATTCAAGCCATTTTATCGTGGGGTGTCTGCGAACAAGAAGAATGGTCTGATGGGGGGAGTGAATCAGGTTCACCCTATTGGTGCTGATCGACCCACTTCTTGGCTTTTCCAAGCGCGATCACATTCGCCTTACTTTCCGTATTGCTGACCTCATGCGACTCACCCTGGAGGGTCTTCATTGGCGCTCGGCCGCCCATTGAAAGCCAGGCGAGCGCCTTTGGCATCCATCGGTCATCTCCGAGATGTTGGGAGCAGGCCTTAATCTGATGATTTTTATACGTCACCCACTCAGCCAATTCCCGCCCTCCTGTTCATCTTTTCCTATGGTGACGTTGAGGATAGCAGATACGCACCAGGTATATCCTGCGCCTCCAACGGCCACTACCGCCTAGCAACTCCCCCTTTGCCCTCTTGAGCCCACGCGTTGCGTGAGCACTACCCATGATCGTCCATCCAAGCTTACTTGTTCCCTTACTCTTAGGGGTGGCCTGGATTGGTCCTCTATTGCGCACGTGGAAGGAGCACCGCCCGCAATCTGACAATACAATAAACTCTGGCGTGCGCCTTCCGTGAGCACGGAGGACTAACCGGGCTACCCCTCTTCCCTTGCGGGGCTATCCCCGCATCCCTTGATGGGATGAATCTCCCCGCATCGCGTTCGCTACTCCCTTATTCTCTGAACCCCTGAATTTTCCTCACATCTTTTTCAATTCCTTCGCACGTTCCCACCGGCACTCCGGTTGCTCAAGCACAGGAGCGTCGGTGCGCGGCGCAAATGGCCGGAAAGGAGGTGACGCAGGAACGAGGCCGGCGAAAAAGCCAGATCGCTGCCGGGTCAGCCGACGAGAGCCACGACAACTTTCAACAATTGAACGTACGAGGAGGAAGCCATCATGCAGAAAGGTCCATCCCAGGTTTCGTCAGGCAACATCAGCCCCGCCGTCATGGGGCCGCAGAAAGACACCAAAGACATCGTCATCCTCTCCAGCCTCGTCTTGCTCCTGGCTGGCCTCTCGGCCGTGGCCTGGATCTATACCGAAACGAAAGATCCAAAGGCCCTCACCTCCCCAACAGACAAGGTTGAGTCGGCCAGGGTGTCGGAGATCCTCAAGAAGGCCAGCGGGCTCTCCCAGGCCGAAGCCTCCATCTCCCACTCCACCCCGGTGACCGCCCCGGTCTCGTCGGTGGCCGACATCATTCACAGCGACGTCTACTTCGAAGTAGGCCGCAAGGGTCTGACGGATGAAGCCAAGGCACAGTTGGCCGCCCAGGCCGACCTGCTCAAGCAGAACCAGGACTATGCCGTCTTGATCCAGGGCTATACCGACCAACAGGGGTCGGCCACCTACAACAAGAAGCTGGGGATGAAGCGGGCCGAAACCGTGAAGCAGGAGCTGCTGAACGGCGGGGTGGCCGAGCACCAGATGAAAGTCGTCAGCCTCGGTGAGGACGGCGTGCTCTGCATCGACAACAGCGACATCTGCCGGCACCTCAATCGCCGGGTGCACCTGGACATCCGCAAGATCGGCCAGGAGCACCTGGTGATCCCGGCAGTCGCCAACACCACAGCCATCGACCCGGCCGATTCGAGCATCGAGCAACAGGCCTCGGGCCTGGACGGTAGCTCGACCGGCAATGGCTCGCCCTCCTCGTCCGGTCCGGCTGTCACCACGTTCGACCCGGCATCGGGCAGCTAGTTCGCCGGGGTTAGGTTCTGCGCGAGGTGCATGCCTCGCGCAGACTAGCCTTCATCCACCATCACGACTGACACAGACGAGGACTCTATGACCAGACATCTCTTCCTTCGCACTACACTCGCCCTCTTCCTCTCGCTGGGTGCCGGCAGCCTGTCGCTGGCACCGGCCTGCGGGAACGAACTGGAACAACCGGACCAGACGATCTCCTTAAATGACGTGAAAGGCGGCAGACTGCTCTTCAAGACGAATCAGCCCGGCCGCTTTCTCCCGGCCCCCACCCTCAAGACCGACGTCCGCATCTCCGTCACCGGTCTCATCGCCCGCGCCACAGTGTCACAAGAATTCCTGAATCCGAGTCTGGAGGAAAACGCCTGGGCAGAAGGGGTCTATGTGTTCCCGCTGCCGGACCGCGCCGCGGTCGATCATCTCCGCATGAAAATCGGCGAGCGGGTCATCGAAGGCCAGATCAAGGAAAAGGCGGAAGCGAAGAAGGTCTACGAACAGGCGAAGCAGGAAGGGAAGCGCGCAAGTCTCGTCGAACAGGAACGGCCGAATATCTTCACGACCTCTGTGGCCAACATCGGCCCCGGCGAGCGCGTCACCGTCGAAATCGAATATCAGGAAACCATCCGCTACGACCAGGGCGCGTTCTCGCTGCGATTCCCCATGGTCGTCGGCCCGCGCTATATCCCCGGCACGCCGGTCGTGATGGAAGATCAGCAGCCCGGCAACGGCTGGTCGCTGGATACAGATCGCGTGCCGGATGCGTCACGGATTACTCCGCCGGTGCAGCATCCAGCCCACAGTCAGATCAGTTCGATCAACCCGGTCAGCTTGAACATCGATCTCGTTCCTGGATTCTCACTCGGCAAGCTGGAGTCGCCCTATCACCAGATTCTCGCCATCGCCGAACCGGATGGCCGGCAGCACATCACGCTGCGTGAAGACACCGTCCCGGCTGATCGTGATTTCGTCCTGACCTGGAACCCAGCCACGGGTCAGGCGCCCACCCTCTCGGTCTTTCGGGAACAGCGCGGCGATGACCAGTATGCGTTCCTGATGGCGATGCCCCCGATTGGTTCAGATCGCTCGCCGACAGCCGTGGCCCGCGAAACGATCTTCGTCATCGACACCTCCGGATCCATGTCCGGCACCTCGATTGAGCAGGCCAAGGCCGCGCTGCTGCTCGCCTTGAATCGCCTGACTACGCAGGATCGCTTCAACGTGATTCAGTTCAACAGCGTCACGCATGTGCTGTTTTCCCAGGCCCAACCGGTGAAACCGGACACGCTGCGCAAAGCCATGCACTATGTCGACAACCTCAAAGCCAACGGCGGAACGGAAATCCTCCCGGCGCTGAAGATGGCCTTGAAAGGCAGCGCCCCGGCCTCGCACCTGCGCCAGATCATCTTTCTGACGGACGGCCAGGTCGGCAATGAAGATGAGTTGTTCGAGGTTATCCGCGCGCAACTGGGCACGAGCCGCCTCTTCACCATCGGCATCGGCTCCGCGCCGAACAGCCACTTCATGCGGAAGGCGGCGGAGTTCGGACGCGGGACCTTTACCCACATCGGCAGCACCAGTGAAGTGAAAGCCCAGATGGATGCGATCTTCCGCAAGCTGGAACGGCCTGCACTGACGGATCTCCACATCGAGGGATTGGACGGTCAGATCGAGATGTTTCCCGCGCGTATTCCAGATCTCTACGAGGGCGAGCCGGTGGTCGTTGTCCTTAAAGGCGCTGCGCTTCCGGAGACCGTCACGATCCAGGGCATGATCGGGTCCGCTCCATGGACGACGCCGATCATGCTGAAACATCGGGACAGTCGTGAAGGCTTGTCCGTCTACTGGGCGAGGCAGAAGATCGCCACCCTCATGGATCAGCAGCGCTACGGCCAGGACAAGGCTGCGACGAAACAGGCGGTGATTGATATGGCTCTGCTCCATCATCTCGTCAGCAAGTACACCAGCCTGGTCGCCGTGGATGTCACGCCGGTGCGCCCGGCCGACAAGCTGCTCCAGACCCATGCGATGAAAACGAATCTGCCGGACGGGCAGGACTCTCAGGCCATCTTCGGCCTCCCCCAGACGGCCACGAGTGGGCAGCTGCAGATTCTGCTGGGCCTCGCCACGCTGCTGGCGGCCTGGTTGATGTGGAACTTGCGGGGTCGAATCGCATGAATCCGATCCGTCCTACTCCCCGGATGCTGTTTTCGCTAATACTATGCCTCCTGACTATTGGTGTATGGCAGCTCGGGGAAGGATCGTGGATTTATGCGAAGGCCGGGCTCGCGCAGCATTTGCTGCAGCGGGCCTGGTCCCGCACGCTCGCCGGAGAAGCCGGTGCGAAGCCCTGGCCCTGGGCCGATACTTGGCCGGTGGCGCGGCTGCTCGTCCCCTCGCAGCAGATTGATCAAATTGTCCTGGAAGGGGCCTATGGGAGAACGCTGGCCTTCGGCCCGGGCCACGTCGAGTCGGCGCAGCCCATCGGTTCAGCAACCAGCATCATTCTGACCGGGCATCGCGATACCCATTTCAGGTTTTTGAAGCAGCTACAACTGAACGATGTGATTGAGTTGGACACGACGACCGGCGTCCGCCGGCGCTATCGGGTGAAGACTCTTCGTATCGCAGACTCACGCAACGACTCGATCGGCATCGAGCAAGATCAGTCCCAACTTGTGCTGGTGACCTGCTATCCCTTTGAGGCGATGAAAACCGGTGGACCGCTTCGCTATGTGGTCACCGCAACGATGGAAGAAGGAAAGGATACCCTTCCGGGTATCACATGGGTCACGCCTCCTCAAAGAGGAACAGAACGTTGAAAATCGAAACAACCGAGCCAAAGACTGACCGCCTCATCTGGTCCCTCCCCTTTGTAAGCGACTGTCTTGACAGTCAAGGGTGAATGAGAGTTTTCCGCGCCTGTCACGAATTCGCGACGCACGCCGTTGGCCCAGGGCCAGAGATCGGCAGTCGACCCGACTCAGAGCAGCAGCGGCGGGCGCGGT
>JAUYAO010000020.1 GCA_030692565.1 Nitrospira sp. | reverse complement strand
GCTTACGGAACGCGCGGCCTCAGAAGCGGGAGGGGAGCAGCCAGACCATCCTTCTTGCTCGCTGAGGCCGCACGATCGGAATGTGCTCCCTCGATGCGCGCAGTGAAGGACCATCCGGCGGCTCCCTTTGGGAAAAGTAAGCAAAGGTGAAAGAGGAATGTGCCGCGCGCAGTTGAGGATCGACCTGGCTGCCCCTGAGAGGAAAATGAGCTTGTTCGGAAGGTCGGATGCGCGCAGTGGAAATGTTGACAGGATCGGGCCGAGACCGTAGGCTGTGCCTGCGCGGGATGGGGTAATTGATTGCGTGAGGAGTGCGGAAGATGGCCAGTGTGTCCCGGTTAGGCGCACAACGAAAGCTGCGGCGTTACACGGAAACACTGCGTGGCCAGTTGCCTCAGCTACGGGCCAGGTTTCATGTCCGGTACCTTGGTCTGTTCGGCTCGTATGTTCGGGGAGTTCCCAAGAAAGACAGCGATCTCGATGTCCTCGTTGAGTTTGCCGAGGAGCCGGGCTTATTTAGGTTTCTGGAGCTGGAAAATCACCTGTCCGAGTTGTTGGGCGTGAAGGTGGATTTGGTGATGAAGGGGACGCTCAAGCCCCTGATCGGCCGGCGAATTCTCAGCGAGGTCGTGGGGCTGTGACGCGCGCCCGCGAATTTCTCGATTACGTGGCCGACATTCAAGAGGCTGCGGAGAACATCTCCCAATTTATCGCCGGTATGACGTGGGCGCAGTTCGCGCAGGATCAGAAAACCATCTATGCCGTGGTCAGGGCGTTCGAGATTATCGGCGAAGCGGCCAAGAAAGTTCCTCCATCTGTACGCAAGCGGCACGCGAAGGTGCCATGGAAGCAAATGGCGGGCATGCGCGATAAGCTCATCCATGAGTATTTTGGAGTGAACTATCAGGTGTTGTGGAAAACGGCTCAAGAAGACATCCCTCCGGTGCAGCCCCTCATTGCCAAGGTTTTGGAAGAAGAAGCAGGCAGACCTCGACGCAGGTAGTTGGCCATCCGCCAGTTCATGGCTCCGCCGCCGTAGAGATCCCGCCGCATTGGGTTCAAGGCGTGAGTTGCGAGAATGACTCCCGATCCATTTTCTCCGTGTACCCCCTCCTCTTGTTCAGCCCCGGAAGCTGCACTAAGCTGAACCTATGGAAGAATGAGGTTGGGCGTTGGTAGCCGCCGCTACAGCGATGGTCGGGATCGGACTGGTACGCCGGTGGTACCGTCGGCGGATTGCCGCCAAACTGGCGGACCAGATGCTCTCGGAAGTGATTAAGGGGAAGGACGCATTCCGCCGATAACCCGCTAGCGAAGACACCCGCCCCAGCACTCAGAACCCAGGACTCAGCACTAATCGAACGGCCCCACCGCGCGCCCTCGGAAGGGAGGGCGGGAGCCGCGGTCTCACCGAAGATAGACGAGACTTGCCTGAAAAAAGTAGAATGGATTTGGGAATGCGCTCATGAAGTCAAGATCGCAGCGAACACCACGATGTATTGTCATTGCCGGGCCGAACGGAGCCGGGAAGACTACGTTTGCGCGTGAATACTTGCCGCGTGAAGCGGGCGTCATTCGCTTTGTGAATGCGGATCTGATTGCCAGCGGCCTCTCTCCGCTCCGGCCAGAACTGGCGGCGAGACAAGGAGGGCGTCTTGTGCTCACGGAACTCGATCGGTTAGTGAAAGCGCGCGAGGATTTTGCGTTTGAAAGCACGCTGAGTGGCCGGACCTATCTCCGGCTGATGACTCGATGGAAAGCCCGCGGCTATCGCATTGAGGTGGTATTTCTATCCTTGCCGTCTGTGGAGCTGGCTTTGCAGCGGATTGCCGCTCGCGTTCGACAAGGTGGGCATGATGTTCCCCGAGCCGATGTCATCCGCCGGTTCAAGAGAAGTTGGGTGAATTTCCATTCCGTGTATCGTACGGTAGCAGATACGTGGGCGGTCTACGATAATTCCGGTGATACTCCGCAGCTATTGGAGGTTGGGCCATGAAGAGAGTGAACGGAAAAGCCGAAGGCAGGTCATTCGCGCAGGACGTCGGGCGGGCGCTACGGCGAGCCGCGAAAGTGGCCAGGGCCACAGCGCGAACGCACCACATGCCTATTTATGTGTGGGAGAATGGCAAGGTCGTTGCCAAGAAACCGTAGCGCACGCATCCCCTCCCATCCGTTCTTTCCCTCACGTCAGGCCCACCACTCATTGCTCAGTTTCTGTTGACATGCCCTTCACCCAGTACGTCACTTCGCAATCGTGATGCTGGGGACGCCCACGCGCGGGACTTCGCTCACCGTCATTTGAAAGAGGAGGTAGAGGAGTTGGAACCCTTCGCGGTTCCAGCGGGCCAGCGGCCCGGTCGTGCTCACGGCGTAATGCTTGCCGTGGAACTTGATCGACAGGTCGGCGTCCGATGGCGCACTGTCCGATAGGACGAGTTCCATGGTGTGAACGGGATTTTCATGCACGGGCGGCGTCCGGGGATCCATCTCCACATTATATTCGGGGTCTTCCTCAAGCCCGCGCCCGAGGAAGTTGAGAATCGTATTGAAGCTCCGCAGGCGGAAATCGCCCTTGAGCGGATAGTCCCCGCCGATGTGTCCTGAACGGATGTCGAACGACACGTCGTTCTGGTGCCCGTCATCCGTCTCATCGATCAACCGCGCCCGTTCCTCGGAGGAGAGCGTGGCGGGGTCATAGTTCGTGATCAAAATGCGGCCCGTGATCTGTTTCTTGAGCGTATAGGTATTGTCCTTCTGATTGTAGGCGACGAGATAGTCCTTCTGCAGCGACTGAAAGCCTTCAGCGGTGACCGCGTTGGCGGGAATCGTCCAGGTGCGCAGGGAGACGAGCGGTTCGGCGTAGAGCTGGCTATGGTCCTGAATGGACGAGAGGTGCGTCACCACGCGGCGGAACATCTCATAGCCTGGCTTATCGGCCGGGCTATTGCGGTAGGAGACCTCCTGGCCGTCCTGCTTGATGCGCAGCTCCTGCGCCATCAGCCGGAGCAACAGATCAATGTCGAACCGCTGGCGAAGCAGAAGCGTGAATTTGGTTTCTTGAAACGGCGTCAGCAGCCGCTTGGTGAACTCTTCCCCTTCGATCGGCACGATGCTGATCGTCGGATTCTCCGCGACGCTGCCGCCGAAGACCGGCATGAGAGTTTTGCTGGCATCGCCCGTCAGCGCCGGGGTCGCTCCGGCATTCACGCGAAAATCGAACGTCGCGGCGATGTTCGAGACGCCGGTGAAGTGGATGGGTTGATGGCGATGGGCGCGGGCAATGTTGATGAGCAGTTGCTTGGAGACCGCATCCGTCACCGCCTCATCGTACGAAGTGACGGCGCGATTCAGCGTGATCGGCGACAGACAGCCCGACAGCGTGAGGCTAGAGATAACCCCGGCTAACGTGAGCCGTGCAAAGGATGTGAAGCGGAGAGGTGTTGTCATGGAAGTACCCACCGAAGAGCCCAACCATTATATAGCGGGTTTGTAGCACACCTGGGAGGGGATGTCAGCGGAGGGCAGGGAGCAGCCAAACGGTCCTTTTTGCTCGCTGAGGCCGCACGATCAGAATGTGCTCCCTCAATGCGCGCAGTGAAGGACCGTTTGGCCGCTCCCTTTGGGAAAAGTGGGGAAAGGTGGGGAAAAGTGAAAGAGGATTGTGCCACGTGCACAGTGAGGACTAATCCCATCCCCAAGGGGGATAAACGAGCGATCTCGGAAAGAGCATTGGAATGTGTGTTCAACGCGCGTATTCGACGATCGAGCAGATCGCATGTGTAGAGAGAATGAGCGAGCTTGGAAGGGCTGTTAGAGAGTCGCTTGACCTGTGCTGGCCGAGAAAAGACTCCGGACTCCATTTCAACTTGCACAAGCGCGGCGAAGGATGGTCCATCGACTTTCGCGGGACGAAGATGACGGTGAAGGGCTGAAAACAGGGACATTCTACATTCCTGATTGCCTTGTCAGCGCGTGCGGTCTAGCTACTTACTACGGCTGCCCAAGAATGTGACGACGTGGCCTCGTAGTGCGGCCACGAATCGCTGAAAGTTGAGGTCTTGAGCCGGCTGTGTGATCTTTGTCTTTGGTGAGTTGGTGGCCATCATGAAACAGGCTGAACTATACAGCCGCTCTAGCACCAGGCGACGACACAATAGTTCGTAGCGCTTGCTGTAGGAGACGCCCTTATACCGTCGGAGGGCTGTTGTATCTTTGAAATGTGCTTCGCCACGGAACTCAGGGTCTACCTGGAAGTATGGTTCCTTGTTGGCAACGGGGATTTTGACATTGTCGCGATCTTCCAAGAGGAACAGATAGCCAAGAAATGGAGGAGGCGCTTGACCAAAGCGGCCTTCTCGGAAGGCTGTCCAAATATCTTTGGCGCTGCCCACCGCTTCTTCAGAACGATTGTTCACATTGTTGCCGATCGATTTCCCGGCTTGAGACTTAAACTCCATGGCCAAGACCAACGCGTTGTCAGAGACGACGATGAGATCCCACTTTTTCGTGGCTCTGAAGTAGCCTGGTAACTCAAGCGCGGTCCTTGTGCGAATATCGACCTTCTTCAATCCGGCTTCGCAGAGAATGTCAGAAACCAAGACCTCTAGGGCACCCATCTGAGTGCCTCCTGTGACCTCGCCTCTGGTTCCGGCATCGATTTTCCCTGACTTAACCTGTTTCTCTTTATTTTTCCTGCGAGCGTTCCAGTAGCTTTGGACGGCGGCTTGCAATCTCTTGTCAATGTTCAAGCGCGGCCTCCAGCGTGCGAGCGTTGATTCCATACAGATCCAACGCCGCTTGGGTTGCGCGAGTCCTATCACGAAGACGGAAGGCGTCTCTCAATTCATGTGACTGGATCTTGGACAAGGACTTGGGCGCAGGGACGCGAATACGGCGTAGGTACTGTGCTTGGAAGCGTAGGTAGCCGCCTCGCATGCGGACTCCATAGGATTCGACAAAAAACTGCCCTACCTTCGACAGCAGGATGCCACCGAGTACCTCCAGATCCCATTCATCCGACTGAATGAAATACAGATTGTGGTGAGGATATGTTTCGCCACGATCTAAGACCGGCTCGAGGACGTTCTTGATATCTGGAATATACAATTTGTGTGTATGGGTGAGCGTGTGGGTGACGCGGTCAATCGTCTTGTACCATTTGTCGATGCTCTTTTCCGCGGTGTGGCGCTTCTTCAGGGCTTCGGCATGCCGCTCGTAGTAGGCCTGCAACTTCGGATAGGCTTTTAGATTCACTAGTCCATCATCATTCCATGGATTTACCAGATAGTGCCCGGACCATCGCACCGTTCCGTCCGCTAGGTCTTTCGCAAGTGCAAGCTTCAAGAGGCGGGACGGCTCTACAAGCTCTGCATCTGTCGTAATGTAAACGCGATCGTTTCCAGTGGCCACGCCGATTCCCACTTTGGCGTTCATTTCGAGAGGAGGAAATTGATCTTCCAGTCGCCGGAGGAGCGCCAACTGTTCTGGCGAATGGCAGGGCCAGGGGTCTGATCCTTTGAACCATGTATGTACGACGGCTCGATGGATGCCCTGGGGCAGGATGGTTTGGCTGGTTGTCTGGAGCGTTGTTGCCAATCGTCCAGGCTGAACGTGTTCAGCATCCTGATCGGCGCTTGCCACAATCGTTGATCGCTGTTTTGCGTGCCGAATCACCGTGATAGCAGGATAGGCGTCCACGTCATCATCGAAGGCATTGGCATGGTGCATACTGAGGAGCATTTCGACGCTGTACACCGTACTAATAAGTTGGCGCAGTTCAGCCCCATATTGGTTACGCATCCATCGATCTGCGCAGATGAAGCCGCATACCCCACCAGTTTTCAACTGTCGAAGGGCGGCTTCAAAGAACGCCACGTAAAGGTCTGCTCGTCCGCGCATCGTGGGATACGCACTTCGGTAGACTGAGGCTGTCTCTTCTGGAATATCCTCAAGGCGTACGTACGGAGGATTGCCGATAATGAAATCGGCTTGTCTTGTGTCGGCATCGAGGAGGTAATCCCCGTTTACTATCCACGCTTCAGCCAGTTGTTTTGTGAGTGGGCTCTTCGCTCCGTGATCCACTAGAAGATCTTGGACGACAGTGCGCGCACGAGCCGCACTTTTCTCATCCA
The DNA here is from genome assembly GCA_030692565.1 of Nitrospira sp. NCBI lineage: Bacteria > Pseudomonadati > Nitrospirota > Nitrospiria > Nitrospirales > Nitrospiraceae > Nitrospira > Nitrospira sp. The sequence goes on along the minus strand of JAUYAO010000020.1, from coordinate 8,278 downwards.
GCTCATATGCGATGAGGGAGTTTTGGCATTCCGATAACGGTCGCCCCAGTTTTCGGCACGATTCCACTAGGCGCTCAATCATGGGGGCGAGAAACGCGCCATCCCCGGCCGCTGGTTCGATTGCCAGGCTGTCCACCAGATTCTTATCCGGGCTGTAGCCGCTCAGATCGAGGAGTAGTTCAACGACCCATCGCTTTGTGTATACGACGCCTTTCGGCTCAACTGCTGTAATAGGAAGTGGGTGTCGGAGGGGCGCAATCAGCGGAAGCTGTATGCCTCGAGTTGCGACTGATGGACTGAATTGGTTGTCTGCCACGAGGGCCTCGAATTCTCCGGAGCGGGCTAGGGGATAAGGGGCGGTTGATAGTAACTTGTCTGCGGTTCTCGTTCAAGATTCATTCGGCAGGAAGAGGACACGAGGCAGAAATAGGGAACGGCCTCATCAAATTGTAAGGCCTGCTTGGTTAAGGACAGCCGAACTGACTCAGTTCTCGGCTCTTCTCTTCCCCTAGCAGCGGTTGAGATGTTGGCGCTCGGATTGACAGCGGCTTCTCTGCTCGCCACAATCCTGCCTCGTTCAGATTTCGCTCAAACTACTGATTCGAAACACTCGTGAGGGTTTGCCGTGATTCCACCTGATACGTTTAGGTATGTGCTCAAGCGCGGCGAGGGTCGGTCGATGCTCGCGGGGTTGGGTGCTGCCTTATGAATAAGCTTGATTGGCCTACACCATTTGGAGATGTGAGATCCCTTGTCTGCGAGGCTATTCAGTCAGGTGAAGGTGAAGACCTGCTGCTGCGGCTGGTTGAACATGTCGCTGCGAATCATGAGGAAACTATTCAGATTGGTGAAGTGAAGATTTCAGGGAGCCCAATTGGGAGAAATGAGGAATCCCGGCAGTGGTTGGTCTATTGGAAGCGAGTGGCTGGTTTTAAAAGTTCGTCGGAGTCATTCTATTTCAGCATTTACCAGATTGAGGGAAAGACAGACGCCAGAGCTTTCAAGGTCCAAGATAGTGTGTGGATCAAGGATATGCAGAACGAGGGTGTGATGGGATCCGTTCTGCCGCAGTGTCAGCACTTTGTGATTGCGACGGACCACAAAATCATAGAAGTGTTGGCTGTCGGCGAACCTGAAATCAAAGCATGTCAGTAGCTCGCATGAGTGGGTGAGTCGTTACCTCGCTTTTCTTCGCTACAATCTTTGGTTTCTAGGGGTTCGATACGATAAATCTGTTGAGTGAAACAAAAGGGGATGTCGTGATGAGAGCTGGCTTGGCGCTTGGATTACTTCTGGCGGTCTGGCCCTGCTTGGCTTCTGCGGATGAATGGCCGGCTCCGGTTCCACTGCACGCGCTAAGCGATAATGGCCAATACCTCGTCCGGGTTGTTCCAGGTGAAAGCCTGGGCGATACATTCGGCTTTGCGGAGTCAAAGAAAGGGGCCTATGCACGCGGGGAGTTTTATCAGAAGCAGCCGGATCGATCCTACCAGTTAATCGCAGATGTGCCTTTGCAGAATCCTGTGGCTCCGGCGCATATCTTGGTCAGCAATCTTGGCTATATGGGGACGTTCGACAATTGGCACAATGCGGGCTATGGAAAAGTTGTTGCGATCTACCGGGCCAACGGCCAACTGGTTCGTGCGTATGAGCTTGAAGGGCTGTATTCCTCAGAGCAGATTGAGTCGATTCCACGGAGCGTATCGTCTCGAGGCTGGCTATCCCCCAACTATGGGTTTCTAAATCCTGGGGATCAGGGGGAAATATACGCGTACGACTTCTCCGGCGGATTACCGATGTTCGATCTGACTACAGGGAACCATGAGTATTGCGAGCGTAGCAAGGTTATGTCCTGCTTGTTCCAGCACACCAAATAGACTGCGGTGTCTTTTCCCGTTGGCTCGTTCTGGCGGTGCTAGGACTTCTCAATTAGACTGCCTGGGATATGAAGAATGTCTTGTTCATATGCAGCCAGAATAAGCTTCGTAGTCCTACTGCTGAGCAGGTATTTGCGTCGTGGCCAGGGATAGCGGTGGCTTCGGCGGGCCTGAACAACGATGCAGTGAGTCCTGTGACGCCTGAGTTGCTTAAGTGGGCCGATATCATCTTTGTGATGGAAAAGGCGCATCGCAATAGGCTCTCGAAGAAATTCCGAGCGTTTACGAAGTCCATGCGCATTCTCTGTCTCGATATTCCTGATGAATTTGAGTACATGGATCCAGAGCTTGTAAAGATCTTGCGGGAGCGTGTTCCGCGTCATTTGCCGAGCTACAAGTAGGAATCAAGGGGAAAGGGCTCCCAATCCTAAGCGCTTATGGAGGAGGCGGCTGGGGGGGCCGCTGCATGACCGTTGACTCTGCTCATTCAAAGAACTCGTGAGGGTTTGTCGTGATTCCACTGGATAGGCAGGCCTATGCGTTCAAGCGCGGCGAGGGTCGGCCCATCGACTTTTGCGCGACGAAGTTGACGGTGAAGGTACCGGGCACGCAAGAGGGCCCTCTACCGCCATCTGACCCTCATGGAATGTGAAGGACTCAATCGTCTGCTGGCTGCCGGGTATAGTCTGCGGGCGACGGCTCCCGTGCGCTCCGTAATCTGGCGGTCGTGCTCAAAGATGTGCAGGGCTCGAAATCGTAGGGCCCGCTGGCTCGGCTCGTTTACGCTCGGCTTTGCGCGGCTAACGTTCTGCTTCCAGGCGCGTTCTCGTCCATGACGGGTTTCGACGGCAGTCCAATACGGCGTGTACGCGCACGATCTCTCCGTTCACGTCGTAGTAGATGGCGAAGGGGAAGCGTTTGGATAGACAACGGTGGTAGGTAAACACGAGAGGATGAATCCCTGCGTAGGTCAGCAAGGAGTCAATGTCGGCAAAGAGGCAGTCGAGGAACTATCCGCCGAGGCCTGGTTCTCTTGCTTCGTAGAATAGAGAGCCGTGAATGAGATCGTCCTGGGCTTTATCCAGGATCTGGATTTTCACGACAGCCGTTTGCGAATGTCCGCTTTGGCTGTTTCCCAGTCGGAGAACGTGGATTGTCCCTGAGCGGTACGCTGGCGACGTTCTTCAAGGACATCTTTGTGCCAGGCAGGCGACTCAATGGCGTCCGGAGTCTTGCTGAGGTCCTCCCAGAGGGATTCCATGACTGCAAGCTTTTCCAGGAGAGTCATGTCTTTGAGGGGAAGGTGAATAGACATGGGCAAAGTATACTCCAAGCCAGAAGAGATTCAAATCCCTTGAGCCGTTGCGTGATGGCTCCTGGGAGTAGGAAAATGTATAGCAACTGAATCGGATGGCCTTCGCCTTAGTAGTCCATTCGGTGAGTATGTGAGGCTTAACGTGATTCCCAGTGACAAGCGCGGCGAGGGGCGGTCGATCGGCTTTCGCGGGACGAAGATGACGGTGAAGGTGCTTGGCGCGCAGGTGGGTGAATCCTACTCGTTAATCGAAGTGATCTATCCGCCGAGGGGACAACACGATGGCTCAGCGATACGACGAACTTTCTGATACGCATACCCAATTTATCGCCAAGCAGAAGATCTTCTTTGTCGGGACTGCGACGGCAGAGAGCCGGGTGAATGTGTCCCCCAAAGGGATGGATTCGCTGCGCGTGCTCAGCCCCCGGCGCGTGGTGTGGCTCAATGTGACCGGGAGCGGGAATGAAACGTCGGCCCATGTGCAGCAGGACCCGCGCATGACGCTGATGTTCTGCGCCTTCGAGGGGCCGCCGGTGATTCTGCGGCTCTACGGCACGGCGACCGTCGTTCACCAGGGCGACCCGGAATGGCGCGAGCTTTCTTCTCTGTTCCCCCCGCTGCCCGGCGCGCGGCAGATCTTCGACGTGACGCTCGATCTCGTGCAAACCTCCTGCGGGATGGCCGTGCCCTATCTCTCTTATACCGGCGACCGCGAGTTGCTGAACGAGTGGGCCGGGAAGAAAGGCGAGGAGGGGTTGCAGCAGTATTGGAAAGAGAAGAATCAGCTCAGCCTCGACGGCCTTCCCACGAACATCGTCAGCAAAGACGGCCGATGATTTGGGGCTGAAGGGACACAGTTAGGGGACAGGCTCCTGAATCGGAAGGTCTCGCCCTGCCAGTGGTGCTCTCTTTTCGCGGATCAATGTCCAGTCCCCTCGTGAGAGTCCACTTCTATCCTGGAACGCGTGCGCTGTTCACGATTCAGACTTGGGGCCTTGCCCTTCTTGGTTGCACGCCTCTCACATTACTGCTAGATTTGATTTGAAGTCTCACCTCTTGGCAGAGGCGCTCGTCAGAATCTCAACTGATTCGCGCCGCTTTCTATGTGGCCGTTTCACCGACACTAGCCCGTGAGGCTCACCTTCACGGGGTGCATCACACCGCTCCCTTGTCTGCATCAGGCGAAGATACAATCTGGATTGCTCCGAGTGCCATCGGCGCAAATAGGCAAGATGGAGCGAATTCTTCATGCATTCATGAAGAAGCCACTATTCATCTCTACCGTGAAGGAGAACCCGCGTATGCGACGTGCTGATTACATGGTCAATGTCAAAGATTTCACCACGCTCAAGGCCGAACATTTCATGCAAGACGTGGTGTCCTACTACCACGTTGAGACCAAGGGAGATCGGCTGGCTGCGGCGATCACCGAAGGTGGGTTTGGAAGCGTTCCCATTTTGGCCAAAGACGGCAAGGTGCTGGGTATTGTAAGTGAGTTCGACTTGCTGAAGGTCATCACGGAAGGCAAGGAACTGTCCTCGGTCACGGCTGGGGACATCATGACGAAGGGGGCGATTTCTGTGACCGGGGAAACGCCAGTCATGGAGGTCATGAATCTGCTGCAAAGCAAACATCTGATCCGGGTTGCCGTAATCGACGCCGAAGGGAAGCTGGCCGGCATCGTCTCTCGCAGAGACATCCTCTTGGGCTACGTCAAAGGGACCAAGCCAATTTGGACGTTTTGATTTGGGGCATGAACGAACCTGGACATGGGGGCAGCAACTGTCTTGAGTTTCACGCATGCTGCGCCTCATGAGTCTGCCAAGGGGTCTGGTGCTTCAGCCTGGCTTGAGGATGTCTGCAATTTCTGCATGCATGCAACTAGCCCGACTGTCTTGGCCTTGCCTGCCTCGCCGTTGATGGAACATCCGAATCGCGGAATTGGGCGAGGAGCAAGAAAATGGGCCGGGAGTCCATACTTGATTGTCGCCTGTGCGTGATGCCAGCGATTGATGCATCGAGCCGCTTGGCGTTGACCGGTCCAGCTGCCGGCAGTCGCTTAGCCTGTGTGGGAATTCCGATCTGGTCCCGCTCTTTTCTTACAGCGCGCCGATTTATGTCCGCGATTTCCTCAGCGAGGCCCTCAATCCTTCCCACTCTCGAACGACCTGGAAGAGGTGGATCCCCATGGGGCTTTCCAGTAGACTTCCCTTGTAGTGAATGGCGAATGGTGTCGTGCTCTACGGCAACAGACAGGTTGCGGTGCGACGCCATTGGCAACATCTTCGTACGTGAACGTCTGGCATAACAGGAGGCAGTAGATGAACGATCAAGATACGCAACGCGCCGTCGGGATTCTCAACAAGATTATGGAGCATGAGTTGGCGGGCGTCGTCCGCTATATGCACTACTCTCTGATGGTCTACGGCTATAACCGTATTCCGATCGTGTCCTGGCTGAAGGGGAACGCCGACGAGAGTCTGGCCCATGCGCATAAGGCCGGGGAACTGGTGACATTGCTGGGCGGCCACCCGTCGCTGAAAATCGGGACGCTCTTGGAAACCGAAAAGCATGATGTGGGGGATATCCTGCGGGAAAGCTTGGACCACGAAAAGGCGGCGGTTGCCGCCTATTACGAGCTGCTGAAAATCGCCGAAGGAAAGTCCGTCTTGTTGGAAGAATATGCGCGGGAGATGATCGTTGGCGAAGAGTTGCATCTTGACGAGGTGAATAAGATGTTGCGCAAGTCAGGTGATGTGCAGCCCTTTCGTCCCTAGCGGTCAACGGAGCGCGAACGATGGCGATGGTGACGTCATCAATCTTGCGCAAGCTTGAAGGCGGTGATCGCCGGTCGATCGGACGGTCCAACGAAGTCGTCTCAGAAGTGCTCGTCGATCCGACGCAGTTCGGCGAGCTGTTCAGAGGGCTGCTTGTGGAGGATCCGGTTGTGCGGGCGAGGGCGGCAGATGCCGTCGAAAAGATTACGGTTGTCCATCCGGAATTTCTGCACCCCTATAGATCGAACCTGATTGGTCCGCTTGCGGAGTGCGATCAGAAAGAGGTCCGCTGGCATGTGGCCCAGATGCTGCCGCGTGTTCGATGGAGCACACGCGAACAGCAACGGGTGTCTGATATCCTTCAGGGTTACTTGCGAGACTCCAGCAGCATCGTGAAGACCTGCACGATGCAGGCTCTTGCCGATCTCACTAGGCAGGCGCCGGATCTTCGGCCTGCTCTGCTGCGGCAGTTGCAGCATCTGACGGTCAGTGGAACGCCGGCGATGAGGGCACGAGGCTGGAAGTTGCTCGGGGAGCTGAAGGGTAGTGCCCAGGCTACGTAAATTGTAAGGTCCGCATGGCGGGAGGACCGCTTGTATGACAACCGACTCGACTCAGTCGTCCTCGCTTTCCAACGCGGCAGTCGAGATGTTGTGGCGGGGCGATGTGATTGCGGCGATTAAGGTCGTGCGTGCAGAGCGGAATCTTGGTCTGAAAGAGGCCAAGGATTTGGTGGGCGCCTACATCCGCTCCCGACCATCACTGCGGCGGAAGCTAAAGCGCGGGCTCCTTGTCGCGCTGATCTTTACCGCTGCCGCGGCGTATTTCTTCTTCCAGAGTCGGTAGGTGCCTAGGAAGTATGCTTGCGTCCGGTAATACCGACTTTCGTCGTTCGTGAAGCGGGGAAATGAAATTGAGGAGGACTATGCCCGGCTGGTTTCGATGCGATCGACACGGGCTTTGAGTGTCGTCAGATCCGATTCGAGTGTTCGAATGCGCTGGTCGATTTGAGAGAAGGACAGTCGCATCAGTGCCCGCATCTCTTTGAATTCATCTCGCATCTCGCCGCGATGCTCCTGTAACTCATGACGGATCGTGGCGTGGCCTTCAGCGACCTGTCGGATATCGCTCCTGAGTGATTCGGCAACCACGCCAAAATGACGTTTGATCTCTTCCATCTGTTCAGCGTTCATGCGTGACTATATAGACCGGGCCAGTCAAAAATGCAACGGCGAGAGTGTCTGAAACAGAGGAATTGGTTGTATTGATGAGCTGACAGGATAGTCCGTACTCACGTCTTTCAGGGCGTTCGCTTTTGTTACGTATTGCCCTCACGACTGTGCCGCAGCTTCAGCAGATGATTGTGGTGGCTTCCAAGGGGCAGGTGACATGGGTGCGGCTGCAGCGATCGATCGCCCGGCTGGTTGGGTCGCGCCTCTTTCTTGCCTCCGCCGCTGAGTCGAGGGAGAGGTCTTCCGTCACGCCGCCGTTTCTGCATTCAGAACTGTGCGTTCCCGACCTTCCTCTCCTACAGTGCGGCCTTTTCCCTGCGAGTCCGTAAGAGGGCAAGAGTGATCACCGCGCCGCGCATATCGCGCCCGGTCAGTTCTATGCGTTCTCTGTCTCCGGGGGTTCCCAGATGTCCAGGTGCTTGCCCTCCACTTTGAAGACCTGTTGCGCCCCGAAGATATGTTCCACCTCTTCGGGCGAGGACATTTGCACGACCCCGACGAAATACCCTCGCGCATCCCGCAGGACTTGCACCGACTCCACCTTCCCGAACGGGATGAAGATCTGGCGGAGCTGTCCCTGGGTATACGAGGGAGGAAACCCGCTGATGTAGATTTTTGACGCCATGCCAACACCTCCTTGTGAAGAGGTCGGCATTGTCTTGGTGAGCAACGAGCCGAATGGCAAGCCCAAGAGTGAGGCCCGGCACGGGGCTTCTATATCAGCTCTTGCGCAAGGCAATGTCTGCCTTCTGTGTGAGTACGTACTTTTAGTGTACCAGTCAGATATCAGATGCGCCACTAGGAGCCTGTCCGAGTAATGTGCATTTTGGACTGGACAGGCAGCGGGCATTGTGGTTTCTAGGCGGCATGGCTAAAACATTCAAATCCTGGGACGTCGATCAGCCGGTACTGCTCCCTCCGTCCGTGCAGGAGCTGGTGCCCGCTGGGCATCTGGCTCACTTCGTGCGGGATTTGGTTCGCGAGTCGCTGGATGTGTCGGCGCTCTTGACGCCCTACACCGAAGACCGCGGGTTTCCGCCGTATGATCCCACGATGATGACCGCCCTTCTGCTGTAT
>JAUYAO010000019.1 GCA_030692565.1 Nitrospira sp. | reverse complement strand
TATGCCGACTCCCGGCCGCTCGTCGAGAACCTCACGCCCGAACAGCGGGCCAAAAACCGGCGGGTTGAAGTGGTGATCCTCGAACATGCGCCGGTCCGGCCGGAGCAACAAGACAATGCGTTCCCCTCTGCGCCGCTGGATGACATACCGACAGAACTGCAGTCCCCAGGGTCAAGCAGCACCCCCTCGACGAATTAATCGCAGATATTCTTCACAACGAGCTCAAGATCGCGCACACCGCGCCGATATGGTAGTGCTTCGATAGTTCGTAAGGGATACGGACTTTTTGGATTCACGACAGGAGGCTCGATGACGGACCCTTTGCTTCTAGCCCCCAGCGGCGACCTGACGATATTTGAAATCAGCGACTTCAAAACCCAATTGCAGGCGGGCTTGAAACAAGGCCAGGGCATCACTGTCGATCTTGGAGAAACAGGAACCGTGGATGCATCCGCGCTCCAGCTGCTCATCGCGGCCTGTCTCCACGAGTCGGTGCAACTCATCAATGTACCAGCTCGCGTCACAGAACGGTTCGCTCAGATGGGATGGACGCGGCCGAAAGGACAAGGGCTCACGTGATGTGGAACGAAGTCGCGTTCGCTGCGATGGGAGTCGTCTGTGGCGCCCTGGGGATGGCCGGGTATTGCCGGCGCCGCCTGGCTATCCGGCTCGCGGAGGAAACGGCGCGCCTCGAAGCGACGCAGGCGAAGACCAGCACGCGCTACCAATCCGCCGTTTGCGCCACGCTGGCGCCGCTCGTGCCGATCATGAACGGCCAGTTGCAAGGCGTGATCGCGCAGAGCGAACAGGCGATCCTCGACTTGGGCCAACGCTTTCAAGAGATCGCCCATCGGGCCAAGGAACAGGCCAACGAATCCGCCGCGCTCTTTTCGAACGGAGACGAGGACAACGTAGACGTCGTGGGGGAAACCTCCAAGATGCTCGACCAATTTGTCAGGGACGTGGCGCAATCCTCGACCATCGCCATGAGTGTGTCCACGACGATGGACAAGATGGATTCCAGCACCAAGGCCATCAGCGGCATTCTCGGCGAGATCACCTTTATTGCCGACCAGACCCGGTTACTGGCGCTGAATGCCGCCATCGAAGCAGCCCGAGCCGGGGAGCATGGACGGGGCTTTGCCGTGGTGGCAGACGAAGTCACGAAGCTCGCGAACCGTTCTGGGCAAGCCGCGATCAATATCAAGAAGCTCGTCATGGATGTGCAGCGAGAAAGCCAGCAGGCGATGACCGAGGTCGAGGAACTTGCGTCCATCGACCTCACCAAGACCTTAGCCTCAAAGGAAAAACTCGATCATATGACGAAGACCCTCACGGAAAAGAACGACGCCCTGCGCTCGAATGTCGGCAACACGCAACTCAGCGCCGAACGGTTAGGCCAGGATATCGCCGCTATCGTCATGGCCCTGCAGTTCCAGGATAGCGCCCGACAGAAACTCGAGCATGTCATCGAGCCTTTAAAAGTGTTGCAGGAGGATCTCCTTGCAGCCACCCGCGGGGTGGCTCCCGAGTCGTTCAACGGGACGACGGAGTACGTGCACAAGCTCCAGCAGAGCTACACCATGCGGGAGGAACGGCAGGTGCATTCCACGAACCTGGGCACCGATCAGGGCGCCGCCCAGCAGGCGGCCCATGAGGATATCGTGTTGTTTTAGGCAGTCATGCGCAGGGATACCGCGTCGCACGGAACCGATAACGCCACACCGGGTGGAGGATGACATGGGAAAGACAGTGTTGATCGTAGACGACTCATCGACCATGCGGCAAATGGTCGCTTATACCTTGAAAGGGGCGGGATATGAGATCGTCGAGGCCGGCAACGGCAAGGAAGCCGTCGGCAAGTTGAACGGCGGCGCCAAACCCGCCCTGGTCGTCACCGACCTCAATATGCCCGAGATGGACGGCATTACCCTCATCCAAGAGATTCGGAAGATGCCGGCCTTCAAATTCACGCCGATCTTGATGCTCACCACCGAGTCGGCCGATGACAAGAAGAAAGCGGGACAGGCCGCCGGCGCAACCGGCTGGATCGTCAAGCCCTTCAATCCCGAACAAATGCTGAAAGTCGTCCAAAAAGTATTACCCGGTTGACAACCGTGAAGGGTGACCCGTGATGTGTGATCAGTCGGATCTTGCATTGTCTCCACATCACCCTTCACTCCTCACGCATCACGAGGCCTTATGAGCACTGATCTCTCCCAATTTCAGGACGCCTTCTTTGAAGAGTCGTCGGAACACCTCACCGCAATCGAGGACGGATTGCTGCAACTCGAACAGCGTCCGGACGATCTCGATCTCCTGAACCGGATCTTCCGGGCCGCCCATTCCATCAAAGGGAACAGCGGGATGTTCGGCTTCACCGCCGTGGGTCAGTTCACCCATAAGATGGAAACGCTCCTGGATCAACTGCGGAACGGCAAATTTTCCGTCACCCCTGAGATTACCGACATCCTCCTACGGTCGACTGACCAGCTCAAGATTCTGATCGAAGCCGCCAGAGGCGGAGCGGCGCCCGATACGGACCTCTTGCGACAGCTTGAACAGCAACTCGCTGCTGCAGCCGAAGGCGGAGAGGCTCCGGGGAGCACGCCTTCCACACCCTCGTCTGCATCGCCCACTACCTCTGCCGCGGCTTCCTCCGCACCCGGCCTTCATCGCTTTCGCATCAGGTGGGCCGCTCCGACCTGGCTGTTTCAACGAGGGCTCGATCCCGTTCGCATGATCGGCGAACTTGAAGACCTCGGCACGATCGTCTCGCGCCGGCTCGATACCAGCCGGTTTCCTGCATTCGAATCCCTGGATCCTGAGTCCTGCTATCTGACCTGGACGCTGGAACTCGAGACGCCCAAAGAGCAGGCAGTGGTCGAAGGGGTCTTCGATTTTGTTCGGGACGAAGGCGAACTCACCATTGAAGAATGCGACCAGGGACGCGTGACGCGTCACGAGCCAGATTCTTCTTCCGTCACCAGTGACCAGTCACCCGTCACTTCTAAAGACAGCGAACCTAAACCATTAGGCGAAATCCTGGTCGAAAGCGGCGTGGTCTCACGCGAAACACTGGACAAAGCGCTGTCTCAACAGAAGCGGCTCGGAGAGATTCTGGTCGAGCAGCACGCGGCGACGCCCCAACAGATCTCCCAGGCGCTGCAGAAACAGGGCGATACCGCCACTCAGGCGAAGAAAGGCGGGGATGCCGCTTCGATTCGCGTGGATACCGGCAAGATCGACAAGCTGATCAATCTGGTCGGAGAGCTGGTCATCACCCAATCAATGTTGAGCTCGCTGGGCACCCGGTTCGACATGAGCCAGCTGCCCGTCCTGGTCGAGCGGGTCGCTCAGCTGGAACGCAATACCCGAGAAATCCAAGAGCGGGTCATGGGCATTCGCATGCTTCCCATCGGCAGTACCTTCAGCCGCTTCCCCCGACTGGTGCGCGATCTGTCCGGCAAATCCGGGAAGAAGATCCAGCTCCTCCTCTCGGGCGAAGAGACCGAACTCGATAAAACCGTCATCGAATCGATCGGCGATCCGCTCACGCACCTGGTCAGAAACTCCGCCGACCATGGGCTGGAGCCACCGGAAGAACGCCTCGCCGCCGGCAAGCCGGAACTGGGCACGATCCGCATGAATGCCTTTCATGAAGGGGGCAGCATCTGCATCACGGTCGAAGACGACGGGCGCGGGCTGAACCGGGACAAGATCCTGGCCAAGGCCATCAAGCAAGGCCTGATCGCAGACGGGGAGAAGCTCTCCGACGATCAGATCAACGGATTGATTTTCCGACCGGGCTTTTCCACAGCCGACAAGATCACCGACGTGTCCGGCCGGGGCGTCGGCATGGATGTCGTGAAAAAGAACATCCAAGCCCTCGGCGGAACCGTCAGCATCAAGACCGCGCTGGGCAAAGGCACGACGTTTACCCTCAAGCTCCCGCTGACCCTGGCGATCATCGAAGGGATGACGGTGCGGGTCGGACGGGAAAGTTACATTATCCCGCTGGTCTCGATCCTGGAATCGATTCAACCGACGGCGGCGTCCGTCAAGACTATTACCGGTAAGGGCGAAGTGGTGGAAGTGCGCGGCTCGTACCATCCGATCGTGCGCCTCTCCGAGGCCTTTTCCATCGAGGCGGATTGTCAGGATCCGACCAAGGCGATTCTGGTCATGCTGGAAACCGAGCAGGAGCGCGTGGCGGTCATGGTGGATGAGCTGCTGGGACAACAGCAGGTGGTCATCAAGAGCCTTGAAAAGAACTTCCGAAAAGTCGAGGGCATCGCCGGCGCGACGATTCTCGGCGATGGAACAGTCAGCTTCATCCTCGATGTGCGGGGCTTGATCGAACTCAGCCGTCACGGACTTTCCGTCGCGGCATGAACGGGATGGGAAGCGTGAAGCGGGAAACATCAGAATCCGGAAACGGACGACGCTTCACGCAGAGCGGTGAATCGCAATCATGTTCGAGACGGACTCACTCCGAGAGGCCAAGATGCTGTTCGATACGGCTGACCCGATGATCAAGCGCTTCGACGCGGTCATGGAGTTGCGCGTAGGACAATTTCAGGAGCGCGCGCAGTTCTCGAAATTCTTGATCCATGTATTCATGGTCTTCGGCATGCCGGCGATCGAGATGCATCTGAAATCCCTCGGCGACCGATTGGATATCGTGGCGAAGTCCTTCAACCAATACACCAGTATGACGTTTGATGTCCTCAGCGGTCATTTCCGTGGACTGGCGGAGCGCCGCCATGTCCTGACGGAGTTCCGTCGCCGTGGTGTCGGTGGCTTGGCGGAGCGCCGCTATGTCCTGGCGAAGTTCCGTCGCCGTGGTGTCGGTGGACTGGCGGAGCGCCGCCATGTCGTGACGCAGCGCCGCTATGTCCTGGCGGAGGCCTTCGGTAACCGCTGTCACGATCCGTTCAACCTGTGTCAGGGATTCGGAATCCATAGCCGTCCTCTCGTGCGACGGCGCAAAGTGTAGGGATTCTGACGGGGGAAGTCAACGCGAGGGGCATCAGGATCATGAGGGGAGATGACCAGAACAGGACGGACCGTTGCGGCCAATCCTGGGCCGGCCAGTCGAATGCGCCGGGTTTCTAGAGAGACGAGACAGACCCGACAGACTACAAGGAGGATTCTATGGCAGCAGGCATGACACAGACGCCCGCCACCCTCAGCGCTGAGACGACGGCCGGCCTCGGTCTCGCGACCGGCGGAAATCAGTTTCTGAGCTTCACCCTGGGCGACGAACACTACGGCGTCGATATCCTGCGCGTCCAGGAGATCAAAGGCTACACCGCCGTCACCCGCATCCCCAACACCCCAGGCTTCATCAAGGGCGTGCTGAATCTGCGCGGCACCATCGTGCCCATCGTGAATCTGCGCAGCAAGTTCGGGATGCCGGAAGTCGAACCGACCATGTTCACCGTGATCGTGGTCGTCGTCGTGCGCGATCGCATCATGGGGGTGATCGTGGATGCCGTGTCGGACGTTCTGGATATCGCCGCCAAAGACATTCAGCCCCCTCCGCAATTCGGGACCAACGTCGATGTCAGCTTTCTCAGCGGAATCGGCAAATGCGGGGACAAGCTGGTCTCCTTGCTCAATATCGACCAGGTCCTCACCGCCGATGAGACAGAAGCCATGCACGCACTCGACAAGGCAGCCTAACGCATTCGCGCGACAGCGTTCGCAACCATCATCGAAAGGACGTCATCATGTTCAGTTGGTTCAACAATATGAAAGTGGGCAGTAAGTTAATGCTGGGCTTTGCCGCCATGGGAGCGCTCATGGCCTTTGTCGGTTATATGGGCATCACGAATATGGGGACGATCACCCAATCCACCGACAATATCTATACCGTGCAGCTCAAGCCCCTCATGACTCTCACTAAAGTGCGTGGCCTGGTGTACCAGATGCGCTCGCAAACGATCACGGCATTGCTGACCGCCAATGCCGCCGACCGCGAGGACTCGCTGGCCAAAGTGAAAGAGCTGAACAAACTCGTCGACGAGAACCGGGAGAACTTTGCGAAATCCATCAAGGCCGAGCTTGTCCAAAAGGCTTACGACGATTTCGCCAAGGTCTATGACGATTATCGAGCCTATCGGGACAATACCGTGTTCCGTCTGTTGCTGGCCGGTGATCATGCGGGGGCACTCGCCGCCATGAAAGGCGACGGAGCCGTGAAATTCAAAGCCTCCATCGACGCGATCAACAACCTGGTGGACATCAAAGTGAAAATCGCTCAAGGGAAATACGATGAAGCCCAAGCGATCTATGCCAACTCGAAGATGCTGTTGACCGGCATCATCATCGGCGGCATCGTTCTCGGCATGTTCCTCGGATGGATCATTGCCCGCATGATCGCCAACCCGCTTCGGCAGGTCGGTGAAGTCGCCTTATCTGCCGCAGAGGGCAATCTGACCCGCCGTGTCGCCTGTGATACCAAAGACGAAATCGGCACCATGGCGCAAGCCTTCAACGACATGATGGAACGCTTGACTGCGGTCGTGACCACGGTCCGGCACGCGACCGACAGCGTGGGGGCGGCCTCGGAACAGATCACCAAGGGGAACGAAGATCTGGCGCAGCGCACCAGCGAGCAGGCCAGCGCACTGGAGGAGACCTCGGCTTCAATGGAAGAATTGACCTCGACGGTCAAGCAGAATGCCGACAACGCCAAGCAGGCCAACCAACTGGCCATCGCCGCCCGCGATATTGCCGACAAAGGCGGGGCCATCACCACACGCGCAGTCGACGCCATGGGCGAGATCAACAAGAGTAGCAAGAAGATCGCCGACATCATTACCGTGATCGACGAGATCGCCTTCCAGACGAACCTCCTGGCCTTAAATGCCGCCGTCGAGGCGGCCCGGGCAGGGGAGCACGGGCGAGGCTTCGCAGTGGTGGCTGCCGAAGTCCGCAACCTGGCCCAACGCTCCGCCACAGCAGCCAAAGAAATCAAGGGACTCATCAACGAGTCTATCCAGCGCGTCTCCGACGGCAGCGAGTTGGTCAATCAATCCGGCAAAACGCTGGAAGAGATTGTCAGCTCCGTCAAACGCGTCACAGACATCATCGCCGAGATCACGGCTGCGTCACAGGAGCAGGCGAGCGGAATCGATCAGGTGAACAAGGCGATCATGCAGATGGACGAAACCACGCAGCAGAACGCGGCGCTGGTGGAAGAGACGACCTCGGCCAGCCAATCCATGACGGAGCAGGCCAAGGAACTGATGACCCAGGTGGAAGTCTTCAAAGTCCCCCATAGTGAGGGACACGGCAGCCAGAAACGCGAGCATCACGCGGCCGCCCGCCCGGCCGCCAAGCCGATGGCAGCGGCAAACGGTCACGGGCCCAAGCCGGGTCTGAAGAAACCGTCCCCGGCCGCCAAGCATGGGGATGAGAAGGTTCCAGCCGGCGTCGGAGCGGGCAACGGCCATGATCGTCGCCGGAAGGACGATGACTTCGAAGAGTTCTAGATTCCAGCCCTTGCGCGGGGTAGGCACACTCTGCCTACCTCGCGCCCTCCAAGGCGATTCTCCCTCCCGCACCGTATAAATTCGGCTTTCCCCAAGATAGGCCAGTAAAGAATCCACACCAACCGACCGATACAGAGACGTGGCCGCTCATGCGCCACCACCACCGGAGAGGATGACATGGATCTGAAATCACTCCTTTGGTACGTCGTGCTGACCAGCATCACCGGCGCGTATTTTGTGGCGTTAGCCGGGGTGCGATCCGCCAAAGTCCACGATGTTTCGCATCACTCCCGACGGATGATCATTGCCTGCACCGTGGTCGGGATCTGGCTGATCGCCTATGTGCTCAAACAATCGCTGTTTGGGCGGGAGCAATTCGGGGGAGCCCCTCAACAGTACTGGACGATGTATCTCCCCATCTTTGCCACGCACATGCTGTTCGCCGTGACCACGATCGGACTGGGAAGCTACAACCTCTACATGGGCTTGCATCGTCTGCGCTATGGCAGTGTCGGCGCCATGGCGGCCGGAATGACCACGCATCGGAGACTCGGGCATCTCCTCATGTGGACCTTCTCCGGTACGATCGGGACAGCCTATCTGGTCTATATGATGATTTTCGTCTGGTACAAGGGATAACGGGATGGATTACCCAATCAGCAAACAGGAATACGACCGGATCCGCACGCTGCTCTACGACGAAAGCGGGATCTCGCTCGGGGATAATAAGCAATCCCTCGTCGTCTCCCGCCTGTCCAAACGGCTGCGCGAGCTGGAGATCGACAGCTTCGCGGCCTACTACGACCAGGTGACGCAGGACGACAGCGGCGGCGAATTCACCCGGATGCTGGATCTGCTCTCAACCAACAAGACCGATTTCTTTCGCGAGCCCAAACACTTCGACTATCTCAGAGAGCAGATCCTGCCGACGCTGGAACGAGAGAAACGGATTCGGATCTGGTCCTCGGCCTGTTCAACCGGGGAAGAACCCTACACCATTGCAATCACCCTCCACGAAGCCATCACATCGCCGGCTCAGTGGGATATGGGGATTCTGGCTTCCGACATCTCGACGCGAGTTCTGGCTCACGCCGCCGCAGGACTGTATGGCGAGGAACGAATCACGACCGTCTCGCCGGACATCGCACGAAGGCACTTATTGAAGGGCCGGGGCAAGAGCGCCGGTCTGGTCAAAGTGAAGCCGCACCTCTCCAAGCTCATCACCTTCCGCCGGCTCAATCTGATGAGCGACACGTTCCCTATTCGGTCACCGTTGGATCTAATTTTTTGCCGCAATGTGATGATTTATTTCGACCGCCCGACGCAAGAGCGGCTCATTGCCAAGTTCCACCGCTACTTAAAGCCGGGCGGCCACTTGTTCATCGGACATTCTGAGAGCCTCCAGTGGATCAAGCATGAATTTTCGACCATCGCCCCCACGATTTATCGGAAGGGGACCTAGCCGGAATGCCTACCCTGGACACTGAGCATTTTAGTCATATCCGGCGCATGACGGATCGGCGCTTTCCTCATGAGATCGCCTCGATCCTGCCCGGAGAATTCTTTGTCAGCTGCGAACCGATGGTGGTCTATACCGTGCTCGGCTCCTGCATCTCGGCCTGCATTCGCGATCCCATCTCCGGAGTGGGAGGCATGAATCACTTCATGCTGCCCAAACCCAACGAGCATCAGTCCAGTGATGCCTGGGGCGGGGAGTCGACCCGGTATGGCTCGTTTGCGATGGAGCAATTGATCAACGGCATTCTCAAGCGCGGCGGCATGAAGCACCGCCTCGAGGTGAAGCTGTTCGGAGCGGGACGTATTTACGAAGGGAATATCGACGTCGGTGCGCGGAACATCGAATGGGTTCTGCACTACCTGAAGAATGACGGGTTTGGGATCGCCAAGAGCGATCTGGGCGATGTGTTTCCAAGAAAGGTCTACTACTTCACGGAGTCCGGCCGTGTATTGATGAAGAAGATTGAACGGATCAAAAACACGACCATCATCGACCGCGAGGCGGAATACTCCCGCCATCTCAAGCAAGAGGAACAAGTGCAGAGCGATATCACATTGTTCTGAGAGGTACTCATGGCCAAGATACGCGTCCTGAATGTCGATGATTCCGCGCTGATGCGCCAAGTCCTGGCGCTGCTGCTGTCGAAAGACCCGGACATCGAAGTGGTGGGCTCAGCTCCGGATCCCTACATTGCGCGCGAAAAGATCAAAGCGCTGAATCCCGACGTGATTACCCTCGACGTGGAAATGCCCAAGATGGACGGGCTCACCTTCTTGGAGAAATTGATGCGGGGCCGGCCCATGCCGGTCGTGATGGTCAGCTCCCTGACAGAGGCCGGATGCCAGACCACGCTCCGGGCCCTGGAACTCGGCGCGGTCGACTATATCACCAAACCCAAGCTCGATCTTCGAGAGGGCATGGGGCAGATTGCAGAGGATTTAATTGAGAAGGTGAAAGCCGCCGCCATGGCCAAGTTGAGGAAACCCGTCAACGGTCAATCGTCAATAGTCAATCGTCCCCTCTCCCTAGCCCTCTCCCCTGGGGGGAGAGGGGTGGGTGAGGGGGCCATGATCAAGACGACCGATACCATTATTGCGATCGGCTCCTCAACCGGCGGAACGGAAGCGGTCAAAGAGGTCCTGGAAGTCCTTCCGCCAAACACGCCTCCCATTCTGATCACCCAACATATGCCTGAGCACTTCACCAAAACATGGGCCGACCGGATGAACCAGATTTGCCGGATCTCGGTCAAAGAAGCGCAGGATGGGGATAGCGTACTCCCGGGCCATGCCCTGATCGCCCCGGGCAGTTATCACATGACGCTGGTGCGCAACGGCGCCCGCTATTCCGTGCGCATCAATCAAGACCCGCCGGTCAATCGGCACCGGCCTTCCGTGGATGTGATGTTCGACTCTGTCGCGCGGTATGCCGGCGGCAACGCCGTCGGGGTCATCCTGACCGGGATGGGCGGGGACGGCGCCAAAGGCATGCTCACGATGAAACAGGCCGGCGCCTATACTATCGCGCAGGATGAAGCGAGTTGTGTGGTCTTTGGAATGCCCAAGGAAGCCATCAAGTTAGGCGGTGTCGACAAGATCCTCCCCCTGGGAGACATCGCCAGTGCCGTGCTGACTCATGTATCTCACCATTCTTAAACTCTGGAGGTTTGTCATGCAGATCGTGCATCGTTCCTATCGCAATGCCGATGTCCTCGACATCACCGGGCAGTTCAATTTCGGAACCCGGAAAGATTTCTCTGCCGCAATCGAGAAGGTGAAAACGTGCGCGCATGTCATTCTGAATTTCAAAAGCGTTACGTTTGTCGACAGTGCCGCGATCGGACTGCTCGCGCTGGCTGCACAGCAATTCAAAAGCTCCAACCGGAGCTTGTCCTTGGTCGGCGCGCAAGGAACAGTGAAACAAGTGTTGAACCTGGCCCATATCGAGCAAATGATTCCAACCTTTGCGAGTGAAGACGCCGCGCTGAGCAAAAAAGCCGCCTAAGCGCAGAGGCCGATTGTTGCGACCCGACCAATCAGATTGAAAGGATAACCATGATGCAGATTAAAGAACGACCGATTCCCAACGCCGTGATCCTCGACCTGAACGGAGATCTGACCTACGCCCATCGTGACGTGTTCAAAGCCGCCGTGGAGACCTTGCGCCAAAAAGGCTGCCGCCATGTCATTCTGAATATGGCCGAGGTGCGGTTCGTCGATAGCTCGGGCCTGGGCCTGCTGGCGCTGGTCTCCCAGAACTTCAAGCTCAATCAGGGCAAAGTCAGCATGCTCAGACCCCAGAGCTATGTGCGGGAAATTCTGGGACTGGCCAATATCCCGAAGCTGATTCCGGTGTTCGATAACGAACAGGATGCGGTGAACGGGAAAGCCCAGGCCGCGTAGCAATTGAACGACCATGAATCCTGATACCCTTTCGAAACCCGCTGTGTCTCCGGCTGTCGCCACCGTGCTCCTGGTGGATGACGAGCCGGTCAGCCGTTTGAGTATGGCCGCACGCCTGAAGCGGATGGGACTTCGCGTCCTCGAAGCCGGCAATGGAAAGGAGGGGCTCGCCATTCTTCGGCGTGAGCGTCCGGATCTGACGATCCTGGACTGGGTCATGCCGGGAATGGATGGACCCACGGTCTGCGAGCAGGTCCGGCAAGACCCCGACATTCTGTCCAGTCAACTCATCCTCATGACCTCCCACGACCAACCGGAACAAATCGCCGAGGGTTTGGCGCGGGGGGCCGACGACTTCCTCAGCAAAGCCGCCAGTAAGCAGGAGATCCTGGCCCGCGTGCAGTCCAGTCTCCGCGCCGCCTCGCTGGTCCGCAGCATTGAAAGCGCGCGTGATGAGCTGCGCGCCAAGCAGGACGAGCTGGAGCGCGAACTCCGGTCAGCCGCAGACTACATCCACTCCCTGCTTCCGGCAGCCGGCAACGCCACGCCCGGTATCCGCATGTCCTGGATCTATCGCCCCTCGCTGGCCTTGGGAGGAGACCTCTTTAACTTTTCCACATGGGACGATCAGTCGGCCTACTTTTACATCCTGGATGCCTCCGGTCACGGCGTATCTCCCGCGTTGCGCGCCGCCTCCTTCGCCACGTTCCTGAGAGCCGAAAATCTCCGGCATTGCATCAGGCAGAACGATCCAGCGGCGATGCTGGTTGAAGCCAATCGACGGTATCCCCTGACCGAAGACGGCAGCTACTTTACGATCTGGATCGGATCCTTCGATCGAACCACCCATCAGCTGCGCTACGCGACGGCCGGTCATGGCGGCGCGCTCATGCAACGGCGGGACGGCAGCATCGAATGGCTGACCCACGCCCACCTTCCCCTGGGATTTGAACCGGACAGCGCCTACGAGCTCACGACCGTCCAGATTGCGGATGGAGATCGCGTGATTCTGATGAGCGACGGGATCTACGAAGCGCCTGCGCCTACGGGAGAACTCTGGGGAACCACGCGTTTGGAGACCACTCTTATGGCACATCGGTCCGCACCACTCGGGGAGGCGCTGCCGGCGCTCATGGCGGAAGCCGAACGCTGGCATGGGTCTCCGGTCTTTCCCGACGATGCCGCGTTGCTGGGATTGGAGTTCCGGCTATGAGCGCCGACGTCGTGTTTAATCTTGCCGAAGCGCTCACGCGGGTCGATGAGGACGAAGACCTGTTTCACACACTGGCTGAATTGTTCGTCGAGCAGGCACCCATAGATATGGCTGCTACACAGGCCGCGCTCGATGCCGGGGATGCCGAGGCCTTGGCTCGCGCCGCGCACCGGATGAAAGGCGCCATTTTGCAATTTTCCGCTCCCCGTGTGTTCGAGGCGACCAAAGAGCTGGAAGCCCTCGGGAAAGCCGGCACCTTGGACCGCGCCGCGACGGTGTGCGCCCAAGTCGATCGGGAACTCCAACAACTCATTGCGGCGCTGCGCGCATACGTCGCAAACGGATCTGCATCATGACGACTCCCGTCCCGTCCTGCACTGTCCTGGTGGTCGATCCCTGCCGGGAGACGCAAGCGCAGATCCTGGGCCATATGCAAGATCGGGGGTTTTCCGTGATCACGGCGTCCGACCCGAGCACGGCGCTCGCGACCATCGAGCTCACGGCCCCGGATATCGTGTTGACCGATTCGTTCCTCCCGGAAGGCGCCGGCCTGACCCTGACCAAAACGCTTCGAGCGCGACATGTCCCGTGCCCGGTCATCGTGATGGCCGCGCATCAATCCGAGCAGGCGGTCATCCATGCGCTGCGCGCCGGAGCCGTGGATTTTCTGCAGAAGCCGATCGGCGTGGAAGAGCTGGCGCATGCGCTGCAACGCGCGCGCTATCTGCTTCCGGCCGATATGGCGGATACACCAGGCCTTGTGCGCTCCGACTACGCCCTGACCGTCGATTCAGACCCGCGGCATATCCCCGGCATTGTGTCCTGGCTGATCAGAGCCACGGCCGGGGCCTTGTCCGATACCACACAGCTCCATCTCCGAGGCACGCTGCAAGAGTTGCTGCTCAACGCCGTCGAGCACGGCAATCTGGAGATTTCCTACCAGGTCAAGCAACAGGCCATCGATCAGAATCGGCTGAGCCAACTCGTGCAGGAACGTCTGGCTCAACCGCGCCTGGCCCAACGCACCGTCACGATCCATGTGCATTGCGACCGTCAGGCCGGACATCTGGAATATCGGATTGCCGATCAGGGGAAAGGGTTTCAATGGAAAACCTTGCTGCATCGGGCCACGACACCCTGCAACGCCGAAGATGCCAGCGGACGGGGGATCTTCCTGGCTCGTTCGTTCTTTCCCAATCTTTGTTACAACGATCGCGGAAATGAAGTGACGGTGCAGATCCCTATCGACTGACAACCTGAAGGAGGTCGGTCTGGTCTATCTCGTCTGTCTGGTCGAACTGGATGGACCGAATAGACCAGACAGACCGAACAGACCAGACAGACTAAATAGACCAGACAGACCCGTCGACTCTCACGCCTGCTCTTGACGCCACCCCCTCGGAGGCTCTATCTTCCGGCATCATCCGTCTGCCACTGGGAGGTTTTGCATGACCAATCGCCTCATCGTCGCATCGCTCCTCCTCTCAGGGCTCCTCGCCGGTTGCGGAGGCAGCAATTGGGTCCACCCCAATAAACCGTCCTCGGAATTTACGAACGAATATAACCGCTGTCAGAATCTCGTACTCCGCGATCCGAAGCTTCAGCAGGGGAGCCAGTTGCTGATCCTCAACGCCACCGAGCGCTGCCTGCAGCGGGAGGGCTGGCGCATCGTGGAAAGCGAATAGCCCCTCGTTTCACGCGTGCTCATACGCTCGACCGGCCGACCCTTCCGCGGAGAGCGCTGTCTCCGGTGCCACGATTCCTGCAAAACGACTCTCATCCTGCGAGTTAACCAAGAGTTAACCCATCGGTGATCCCCCTGGAATAACCGGGCGGTACAGTTTGCCCATACAAGGAGCCGGTCTCAGAGGCTCCAGGAAAGGCGAACCATGACGCAGGAAATCGGGCTCTTCATCGGATTACTCTCCCTCAGCCTCGCGGTGCCTCTCGCCTATGCCGGCCAAACCCTGCTCGGGCTCCGGGGAAAGACCTGTGTCCCGTTGCTTCGCACACGCGATGCGGCCGGCGTCTCCCATCTCATCAACCGGGCGATTCCATCGCTCTCGCAACCACCCGTTCAAAGGAGGTTTCTATGGTCACAGTCAGTCACATTATGACCCCTCGTGTCGTCCACATCGAAGCGGGC
This sequence comes from Nitrospira sp., assembly GCA_030692565.1. Lineage (NCBI taxonomy): Bacteria > Pseudomonadati > Nitrospirota > Nitrospiria > Nitrospirales > Nitrospiraceae > Nitrospira > Nitrospira sp. The sequence goes on along the minus strand of JAUYAO010000019.1, from coordinate 25,483 downwards.
ACCTCGGCGATCGATGCCGCCAAATTGATGACGCGGCACAAGATCGGCAGCGTCTTCGTCAAGAAGAACAACCAGTTCATCGGGATCGTCACGGAGCCGGACATCGTCCGGAAGGTGGTCGGAGCAGACCGCGTGCCCTACTACATTCCGGTCGAAGAGATCATGAGCAGCCCCATCGTCGGGATCGATGAACAGCGGCCCATTACGGAAGCCGCCGACCTCATGGAACTCCATGGCACGCGCCATCTGGCGGTATTCAAGAGCGGCGCAATCGTCGGCACGCTTTCCGTCCGGGATCTCCTTCACCCGGTCTCCATCGACGAATTTTAGAGAAGACAGACACTATGAACCGGAGAACACATTGATGTTATCGCAAGTCATCGGTGAGGCCTTGCTCGTCGGCTTCCAGGGCCTGGTGGTCCTGGGGCTGTTCCTGTTTCTGCAATCGCTTTGGCGCGATCTGGCGTTCCTCTTTTTTGGAAAGGAGAGTCTATGATCGGCAGCCTGGCATCGGCTGAAACCCGTCTGCGTCTGCCCCGGCTCTGGCAGCTCTTCGCGTCGCCGGATCTGACCCTGCTCTGGGAAAAAGGGACGCAGGCAGTCCTGAGCCTCCTCATTGTCACCATCCTGGTCGGACTGGCGGGCGGAGTCATCAAGACCTTTATCGGCCTGCGGCTCCTCTTGACCGCCGACATCGATCAGGGTCTGCGTCACCTCATCGTCAACACACTCATGCTGCTGGCGGTGGTGGAAGTCCTGAAGACGACGCTGGCCTATTTTTCAGACGGCCGCGTGCGCGTCACCTTTATCGTCGATACCGTCCTGGTCGTCATGTTGACGGAAGTGATTTCCCAATGGTTCACCGGCGGAGACTGGCAGAAGCTCGCCATCCTGGCGGTGATTCTCCTCACACTCGGACTCATCCGGGTATTGGCCGTCCGGTTCAGTCCGGCGCAACCGGCTCATTCCGCACCATCGCCAACCATGGGCCCGATCTTCTCATCCACACTCTAGGAGGATTGTATGTCTGCTCAGGCACTTCTCGACACACCAGCCCCCAGCCGGATAGGGAGCGAATCGCTTGAATCCGTCATTCTCGGGCATCTCGAAGAACAAGCCGTGATCGGGTTGGATGCGCTCGTCATTCTTCTGCCCGAGTATAGCTGGAGCCAGATCTTCCACGTCGTCGACCGCTTGGCCCGCAGTGGGGGAATTACCTTGCGCCGGCACCGCTCCGAGTACACGCTCTTCTCCGCGCACTACGCCGCCTAGCGGGCAGAGCTATACCGCCTCTTCGTTTCTCCTGCGTTTTCCTCCACAATACTTATCACGGGGAAAGGATGCCCCCTCTCTTCCCTGCGAGTAAGATACAGCATCCTCTATCCATTCACCGCTTCCGGAAATCGAGTGAGGCAAATACCTGGGACTTCGCCTGTCGTGTGGCGCCACCCTTTTTCGATGCCTCCCCTTCGTAAGGGGAGGGGAGGTGGGGTCGAGTCTTCGCAGGCTGTCATGCCCTCGTGTCTGTCGTGCGAGGCCGAGTGGGCGCTCAAAGATTCGACCTCCCCTTGCCCCTCCTTACCAAGGAGGGGCAAGGGGAGGCAAGGGGAGGGCATAGATGGCGTCAAGCCGTGGGCGCAAGACCATTCCATTACCCACGGGAAACCATGAAGCGCGATCCGAGCTAGCTATTCAGGGACGTGTTCGGCTGGACAGCAGGAGGGGTCATGTGTCGCACGATCTTGCCTTCCACCATATAGATGACCAATTCGCCGATATTGGTGGCGTGATCCGCGATCCGTTCGATGTATTTGCCGATAAAGGTGAGTCGAATAGCCCGCGTAATGGTGGAGGGGTTTTCGATCATGAATGAGACGAGTTCACGAAAGAGTTGATGGGTCAGATTATCGACGAAGTCATCGTCGGCACAGACTTTTCGAGCCAGGGCCGCATCCTGCCGGACAAAGGCATCCAGCGCTTCATGCACCATCTTCATGGTCCAGGCGGCCATGCGCGGCAGATCGATATAGGGCTTCAGCTGCGGTTCTTCATTCAACTCGATGACCCGCTCGCAGATATTTTCGGCGAGATCGCTCATGCGTTCGAGTTCTGTGGAAATCTTCATCGCCGTCGTGACAAACCGCAGGTCTTTTGCCGCGGGCGCCTGCAAGGCCAACAGACGGATGCAGGCTTCGTCGATCTCCACATCGTAGCGATTGACCAGCGTGTCGCGCTCGATGACCTGCCCAGCCAGCACGGCATCGCGTTCGATCATGGCCGTAATCGCGCGCTCGATCTGCTCTTCGACCAACGCCCCCATTTGGAGCAAACGGTCTTTCAAGTCACCGAGTTCCTGATCGATATGTCGTTGCATGCTGCCTGCTCCTGCCCATCACCCGAAACGACCGGTGACATAGTCTTCCGTCAGTTTGACGGATGGATTAGTAAACATCTTCTCCGTACGATCGAACTCCACCAACCGCCCCTCGTACATGAAGGCCGTGTGGTCCGAAACTCGCGCCGCCTGCTGCATATTGTGCGTCACGATAACGATCGCAACCTTCTGCTTCAGTTCCGTCACGAGTTCTTCGATACGTGACGTCGCGGTCGGATCCAGCGCCGAGGTCGGCTCATCGAATAAGAGGAGTTCCGGACTGGTCGCCAGAGCCCGGGCAATACACAAACGCTGCTGTTGCCCGCCTGAGAGATTCATCGCGGATGCCTGGAGCCGGTCTTTGACTTCTCCCCATAAGGCCGCTTCTTGCAGCGCCCGCTCGACCACCATATCCAGATCGGCTTTCGATGACACCCCTCTGATCCGCATCCCGTACGCCACATTTTCATAGATGGACTTGGGGAAGGGGTTGGGCTTTTGAAACACCATCCCGATGCGCATCCGCACCTCGATCGGATCGACCTCAGGCCCCACGATATTGACCCGGTCCGGATACAGAATGACAGCCCCTTCGTAGCGATTTCCTGGATACAAGTCGTGCATGCGGTTGAAACAGCGCAAATAGGTGGTTTTCCCGCAGCCGGAGGGACCGATCAGCGCCGTCACACAGCGGTCATAGACCGGGAGGGACAGGCCATGGAGCGCCTGCGCCCGGCCGTAAAAGAAATTGAGCCCCTGCGACTCCGCTTTGAGGACCGTTTGCGATACATCCAAGGCTTTCATGGCATCACCAGTGGATCCGTTTTCTGAACCGCGCCCGAATGACGATCGCCACCGCATTCATCGCCAGACTCATGGCCAGCAAGATCAGACCGGCCGCCGCCGCATTGACGTGAAACTCCTCTTGCGGTCGGGACACCCAATTGAACATTTGAATCGGCATCACGGTGAAGGGATCGAACAGCCACTCGAACGAGACAAACGGAAACTCTCCCTGCCATGGCGGGTGGGGGAGAAAGGCGATGAACGACAGGGCCCCGACGGTAATCAGCGGGGCCGTCTCGCCGACGGCCCGCGAAAGCGCCAGAATCATCCCTGTCAGAATGCCGCCCATCGAATAGGGCAGGACATGATCCCGGACGGTCTGCCACTTGGTGGCGCCGAGCGCATAAGCCGCTTCGCGCACGGCAGGGGGCACGGCCCGAATCGCCTCGCGAGTCGCAATGATGACCATCGGAAGAATCAACATGCCCAGGGTCAGCCCGGCAGTCAGAAAGCTTTGCCCCAGGTGCAGCTCATAGACCAGCAGCCCGAGGGCCATGAGCCCGTAGACGATCGACGGCACGCCGGCCAGATTGGCGATGTTGATTTCAATCACCTCGGTCAACCGGCTTTTCGCGGCATATTCTTCCAGATAAATGGCGGCTCCGATCCCCAAGGGAACGGCCGTCAGCGCCGTCAGCAGCATGACCAAGAGGGTGCCGATCCAGGCGGTCAGAATGCCGGCTTGCGCCGGAAACCGGGACGGGAAGGACGTAAGAAATTGCCAGGACAACCGGCCGGCCCCATCGGCCGCGAGTTGCCCCACCAGGGCGAACAAGACGAGCAGGGCGACGCCCATCACGAGGAGTCCTTCGAAGGCAAAGAAGCGATCGAGGCCCTTGCGCCGCATGATGCGCCGTTGCAGGGCGGTGGACTTAATATACCTGGCGATACCGTTTTTTAAGCGCATGGCCTGCAATGTTAAACAAAAGGGTGATCAATAGGAGCATGAGCCCCGTGGCAAAGATCGTTTGATAGCCCACGCTTCCGTGCGGCAGGTCGCCCAGGCTGACCTGGACAATGTACGCGGTCATCGTCGCAGCCGGTTCCAGCGGATTCAGAGTCAGCATCGGTTGCATCCCCGCGGCAATAGCCACCACCATCGTTTCCCCGATGGCCCGCGAGACGCCCAACACATAGGCGGCCGTGATGCCGGACAGGGCCGAGGGAAAGACCACCCGCAGCGCCGTTTGCATGCGGGTGGCGCCCAAGGCAAAGGCGCCTTCGCGAAGATACAGGGGCACCGCCCGCATGGCATCCTCGCTCACGGAACTGACATAGGGAACAATCATGAAGCCGATGACGAGCCCGGCGCTCAGCATGTTGAAGCCGGGAAGATCAGGCCAGATCTTTTGCAAGGCGGGCGTCACGAACAACAGGGCAAAGTATCCATACACGACGGTCGGCACGGCGCTGAGCAGCTCCAGCACCGGCTTCACGAATTCGCGCACCGGGCGCGAGGCATATTCGCTCAAATAGATGGCGATCAGACTTCCCATCGGAACGGCCACGAGCAAGGCCACCGCCGTCGTGACGAGCGTGCCCGACACGAGGGAGAGAATCCCGTAATGCGCGTCGGCAAACAACGGCGTCCATTGGCGGTCGGTCAGAAAATCCACCACGGAGACCTGCTGAAAGAAGTGGAACGATTCGTAAGCCAGGACGCCGACAATCCCGAGCGTAATCGCCACCGAGGTGAAAGCCGCCGACTGCAAGAGCAGCTCGATCGCTTTCTCCTTGAGACGGGGAACGAGTCGAGGAGAGAGACTCTTGATGACAGTCTTCTTCTCGACCGGGATCTCGGCGATGTGAGCATCCATGGCGTCCATCCCTTTGCCCTTAAAGTTTTGCGTCGCGCCGGAGCAGGTCTTCGATCTTCATGCCGATCGTCGAGCCTCCCTGAAACGCGGTCCCCTGTCGGCCGTTCTTAAAATGCTCACCGGCCAGCGCATAGGCTTGCGGCGGCAGCGGCACATATTTCACTTGCGGCGCCAGCACCGGCACTTGCGCCAGGTAAAATTCGACAAAGCGCTTCACCTCAGGCTTGGAAGCGGACTTCGCGTTTACATAGATAAACAACGGGCGAGACAGGGGCTGATAGGAGCCATTTTCGACCGTCTCGCGTGACGGACTCACCGGCCCATGCCCGTCATCGATGGCCACCGCTTTCAAGCGCTTCTTGTTCGGTTCGTAATAGGCATAGGGAATATAGCCGAGCGCCTGTTTGTCATTCGCGATGCCCTGGACCAGCGTATTGTCATCTTCACTCGCCGTAAAGTCGCCCCGGCTGGATTTGGCCTTCCCGACCACCGCTTCAGTGAAGTAATCGAAGGTGCCGGAGTCGGATCCGGCGCCGAACAGTTTCAGCGGCTGATCGGGCCAGGTCGAACGGACCTGGTTCCACTTAGTCACCCGCCCTTGGGCAGAGGGCTCCCACATGGTTTTCAATTCTGCCACCGTGATGGAGTCCACCCAGGTGGCCTGTGGGCTCACGGCAATCGTGAGCGCATCGAAGGCGATCGGCAATTCATAGAATTGCACACCGCCGGCACGGCAGGCTTCCATTTCGCTGCTGGAAATAGGACGCGAGGCATCCTGCACGTCAATCTCGCCGCGGCAGAACTTTTTGAAGCCGCCGCCGGTTCCTGAAATACCGACCGTGACACGGACCGACCCTCTCGTTTCCTTCTGGAACTCTTCAGCCACCGCTTCCGTAATCGGGAACACGGTGCTCGACCCGTCGACTTTGATGAGTGCGGTAGGTGCTGAGAATATGGGACCGGGGACCAAACACAAGACGCCTAAGGCCACCAGCCCAATACTCGCCTTCACTCCATCAGATAGACACACGTGCATGTTGTTCCTCCATCACTGCGCTCCGCTCATAACCACAAAACCATCTTCATCGTAAGATAAAGAGGATAGGCGCAGATTCTTTCACTTCGATTACAGGCATGTTAACCGTGTGTTAATTTACTGCTCGGCCATTTCGCTTGATCACCTGATCTCCGACTCATTTTTCGTACCTACCTTCCGGCATTTGGTAATCAGGAGCAGACCATTTGTTAACAATTCTGTAACATTCCGGCAATCTGCCGGTCACTACGACACGATACCTTGCTTTCTGAGCTCGTGAGAGTTCGAAGAGTATTTCAGGCAGTGATACGAATCGACGTGTTGAATCAATACAGGAGGAACAATGATGCGAGCCAAGCTTCCACTCTCTATTGCGGTTTCGATCGGTATTATGACCATCGCAGCAAACTCTGCCCTCGCCCAACTCAAACCGACAATTGATCCACACATTCAGGCCTATGTTCGGGGCACTGCGATTACCGGATCCCTCACGGTCGCCGGATCGGATACCATGAAGCCTCTCACTCTCAGGTGGGAAAGCAGATTGCGGGAACTTTACCCAGACTTTACAGTCAAGGCGCAGGGGTTAGGATCAGAAACCGGCCCGCCGGCACTCCTGGATGGCACGGCTCAGATCGCCGCACTCTCCCGAAAAATGACCTCCGATGAGATTGCCACGTTCGTCAAGCGCTACGGGTATGAGCCGACCGAGGTCCCCGTCGCCGCAGACGCCCTGGCTGTTTTTGTTCACCAGGACAATCCGATCACCGGGCTGACCCTGCAAGAACTTGACGCCATCTTCTGCAAGGATCGGCGCCGTGGGGCCGATCAGCTGATCGCCAAGTGGGGCCAACTCGGCCTCGGGGACGAATGGAGCCAGGCCGGAATTCGGCTCCACGGACGAAATTCCTCATCCGGAACCACGACGTTTTTCCGAGACCAGGTCTGCCAGAACGGAGAGTTTCTCCCGACGTTGAAGCAGGCGCCGGGCTCAGCCTCCATCATTGTCGAAATCACGAAGGATCGTTACGCCGCGGGATTTAGCGGAATCGGTTACCGAACCTCGAAGGTCAGGCCGATTGCACTCTCCGACCGGAGGGGGAGTGTCTTCGTTGAGCCCAATTTCGAGACAGTGATCAATGGTACCTATCCGCTCCGACGTCATTTGTATCTGTATGTAAATAAACCTCCGAAGTCTGAGCTGCCCGCAATCGTCTCTGAGTTTGTCAAGTTTGCAATAAGCCAGGACGGCCAGCAGATCGTCATAAAAGAAGGATTTTTCCCTCTCCCTGCCGATGAACTCAATCGGCAGGTTGCCGCCTGGACCAAACCTGTACAGGCAGCGACGAACGAGAAGCCAGCGCAATCGAGGAACTAAGTCTAGAGGACCGAGCTGCGTAACGCGCGCGCCCAACCGGGCGGCGCGTTTTCTTTTGGCCAAAAGTCTGTGCTAGCATCACGGTCATAGGAGCGTGGAACTCATGACAGTCGGCGGGTTGATTCTTCAGTGTGGAATTATGGCGTTTCTTGGCCTTGTCGCGTGCCAGAATCGGGCATTTCAGACGGTGGTGATCTACGATAGCCCGTCACGTTTCGTTCGGCTGGAAGTCGATCCTACGCTGGATGCGCATCGGGGCCACTCCCATCCGGCGAGCCTCACATCAGGCGAGATGGCCGCTATCCTGTCCGGCCTGATGATTGAAGAACCGGCCCGTCTTATGAATCTGTTAGGCAAGAATCACGAATCCTCAAACCATCCGGCGTTCACGACAGCAGAGGTCGGATTTTTCGCTCCATTGCTGGCAAAAGGCCTTGGCACGGCCACCTCAGAAGAAATCGTCACTTTCTATGAGTCTCGCCAAGAAACGGCGATTGTCCGGAAGGTGACCTCAGGCGGCATATTCATCGACGGGGACGAACTGCACATCGTCTTGGGTAATTATCGTTCGCCGACCCATTATTCATCAGACCCTGGCACAGACGACACATTTGATGACCGCTTGACGCCCATGCGATCCATTGCCCCCCAGGAAACGAGACTGTATTTCGAGCCGGTCAGGGCCGTCGCCTCGCCCAAGCAGGGCGCTCTCAAGAATCTGCTGCAGGCGGATCGCCAAGAGATCGTGGTGCTCTTCAAGCAGTTGGCGCCGGCCAAAGCCGGCGCCGGTCTTGAGTCGGATCATGGGCGTCTAGAAACAGGGGAGAAGCTCTCCCACTGAACACCAGTACCAGCGCTTCGCTAATAGTTCCACTGCAACTGCAATCGAATCAAGTTTCCGGCCTGACTCTTGTACGGGTCCGGACCTGTGGCAAGCGCCGACGTCCGATCGGTGAACGCATACAGCGCCGTCAGCTCGATATGAGAATTGAACTGGTATTCGACGCCAAATTCTAATTCTCTAACCCGATTACTCGGCGCATTCGCCTCGTGTTTTTTCCCTCCTTGATATTCCTGGTACCGGACGAACGGAAAAACATTGAGGCAATAGGTCGTGCACTTATAGTTATACATAGCCTGGATGTATCCGCCGTGGAGACTGCTTTCGCCGACGGATCGGCGATCGGGGCTCAGCTCTGGCCCTCGCCCAACTGTATATTCACCCTGTAGTCCGAATGGCTGCGGATAAAGTACAAAGTGCGCTTCCACCCGTTCATCGAGAATACTCGTGTTGCCTGACGGCGTCACGGCAGCCCCACCTCCAACCGGAACCACAGCTGTTTTCGAGATCACGAATACACCGCGATAAGCGCTGGCACCTACCTCCAAGACTTGGCCATTGGCAAACTCATAGGGATAATCGGCGCGCACAATCATGTGCTTGTCGTCATTGCGTTCCGCCTGATTGGCGGTCTGTCCGTTATAGACGCCAAATCCCAACATGCCGTAATCACCCGACCCTTTAAGTCCACTGTCTACCAGTCTCCGGAACAGGGCACGAATATGCGTCGGAGCATAATAGAGAAAGAACCCGAAATCGCGTTCGTTGGAGACGGCACTGTTCAACGCATCGTTTCGATCAAGCCCGAGACGATTTTGACTCGACTGGAGGTTCTCGAAGCCATAGGGTACCTTGGACTGTCCCGCCCGGATTCGCCACTCTTTGTTCTCGGTCAGAAACAGATCCGCATACCAGTCTCGCAGCTGCGCCACGTGGCCGCTTCCGCCGATCGTCGAAGCAAAATCCGGCTGGAGGTAGATAAACACTCGGTCATGCGGCTGACCGCTCACAATAAAACGAGCCCGTCGCAAAAAGAATCCGTTGTTGTCGCCGATTGATTTATCTCCTTGGTCGTTGAGTAAGCTGCCATTCGGATTTCCCAGTCGGTTAAACCGAATCTGCGTATAGCCACGAATGCTAATTTGTTCATACCATTTGGCCTTGACCGGAGTGTCGCCCACGCCGCGGCTTTCTTCAAACGTCTTGCTCTCTCGCTGTTCCTCTTCGGCCTTCAACTGAACCCACTCATCGATCGTCATCTGTCCCTTATCCAGCATCAAGTCTTCTAAGGAACCGGCCTGAGCCGCAACTGGAACCAAACAGTGCAGGGCTGCGGTGGCACAGAGTCCTAGCGCTGCCCAAAGGTTTCTGCAGGTCCTGCTTTCGCTTGATCGGTTCGGGGTCGTGAGTAGAATAACCGCCCGACACCACACCCGAGTCTTTGCCATACAGCCAATGAACGACATAATGAGTTGCTTCCTCCTATTGGAAACTATGCATTTCAGTACCTGGCGGGAAGAGTAGCCCTCATAGGTTGTTGCGAGGTAACAAGCGCGTTACAAGATTGTTAACTTTGTCTTTGCGATCGATAACGGGGAGGGGGAGGATGTAGGCCCTGCGTTGCGATGACCTACCAGAGCGGGCCGCTCATGCCTCGTGAAGAGAGACATGACCTGCGGGACACCGTCCTCAAGTCTATCGCTGCCTGAACGTATCTATGGGAACTCGGAATCCGTTCCTCAGAACACCCGCAGGTACTTTACGGTGCTGTCGCCCTTATTCGCGTCGCGCTGGAGCACCACCCAGGCGGTCTTTGTCACATCGTTCACGCTGATGGCCAACCGGGCTGAATAGAACTCGCTCTTCACATCATATCCGCTTTGCGTCGCGCGCAGTTTGGCGCCGATTTCCTGAAAGCTGCCGATGCGATCCAGATCTTCCTTTTTCTTATAGGGCCGTCCCTGGATGATTTCTGCCGCCATCGATTGCGTGATCGCCGGATCCAGGGCTTGAATCACCAAGGGGTCCGCCGTATTCAGATTGACCAGCGCGCCGCCCTCCTGAGGGAACACCGTCACATACCGCGAAAGCCGGTCGGCTATTTCAGGTGTAAAGCCTTTGATCAGCCGCAAATCGCCCAAGCCTGACAGCGGCGCATTGGCTGCGCGATAGGGCGGACGCTGCGATTGATAGTAGAGGCTCTCCGCTCCGGCCGGTTCCTGGTTTTCATCCGGATCCACCCAATCGACCACGGCATCGACCAGATCGGGGCTGAGCTGAAGTAATTCAAAGAGGCGCTTAAACCGATCGATCTTCGCTTTCTTCTGAATAGCATCGCCGGCGGCAGCAGCCAGATCGTTCAGATTGAGCTTGCCCCGCTCATCCTCGATCTGTGCGCTCAGAAAGCCGTCGCCGATCGCATAGTTCTTGATCGGCATGGCCCAGAGATCGGTGGGGGAATCGTACGACTCACCGACTTGTTTATCCTTCAATAAATCCTGCTGGAGAACGGCGCGAGCCGCCTGAACAGCGGCGCGGGTGAGGGTGTGCGCTTTGAAGTTGTCGCGAAAGGCTGCCGCGTCGCGATATTCGCGCCGGGCCTCGCCGTCGAATTCGAGAATCAGGGCCACGAGCAGGGCCAAGATGAGCAGGGCAAGCAGGAGCGCGACGCCGCGTTCATCATCCTTTCGCATAACTGACCACTCGGACAGTGGCATCGAGATTCACGGGATTGTCGAACTTCGGACGTACTTGCAGATGCCTGACTTGCAGTTCATACGGAGCCTGGTCGATCGCCAGCAGGAGCGCCATCAGATCCGGCAGTTGCACGCCATCCAAGCGGAGATCGACCGCAGTTTCTTGATACCCTTGCGCCAGGGCTTGCACCTGGGGCTGCATGCCGGCAATCCGCTCACGGACATGGGCCTGGTTCGCCGCCTCCTCGATGAAGGCCAGCAGGGAGAACCCCGCATCGGTCACCGGCATCCGCTGTTCCGCGCGAGTCAGTCGCGCGCGCTTGCTCGCATAGTCGGCACCCAACGCCGCCAGTTCGCTGCTCTCTCGTTGCTTCTTGGCGGCCTGGCGATCCAGGCGGTCCATGGTCGCCAGCAGGGGATCCACGACCAGCACGAACAAGAGGCTGGCAGCGACCACCACGCCGCCGACCGACAAGATCGCGCGTTCGCGCGGAGCCAGCTGAGTCCACCGTTCGCGCAATTGGTGCATCATGGCTGTCCCACCGTCGCGTTCATGCGAAAGACCACCTGATTCGATGACGCGCCCACCCGGGTTTCGCTCACGGCCACATCCTTGAACATCCCGCCGGCCGAATAGGTCTGTTTGATCTTCTCTACGGCTTCGAAGGAGGTCGTCTCGCCTTCGAGCAACACCAGGGGGCCATCGATCGTCAGATCGCGTATTTTGACGGGGGCGCCGGCGGGCATCTGTTTCATGAAGGCCGCCATCGTGGCGAGCACGTGCTGCTGCGAAGCATCGACGACGGCGAGCGCCTTATCGACCGCGGCAATGCGAAAGCGGGCCTGATCCAATTCTTCACCCGGCGCAGCTCCCGGCTCAAACAGTTGGGCATAGTGGCCCTGAAGAGCCCCCTTCAGCTGTTGCACTCGTTGGTCTTTCAAATAGAGATGCGTCAAACCGTCCGCGAGCGCCAGGGCCCCCAACACCACGGCGCCCACGAGCGCCAGACGCTTATCACGCGCCGATCTCTTGGACTGCGGGGCGTTGGCATCCGAGACGGCCTTCAAATCGAGGGCCAGGCCGGCCGGCGTCGGCTTGAAGCGCCACTTCGGCCGGATCAGTTTCGGATGGATCGCCAACCCGAAAGCGATGGAAAAGGCGCGCGGGCTGTTCAACCCGAATCCCTGCCGCGGACCGACCGGATAGAGCCCCAGTTGATGCGCGAGGTATCCGCCGATCTCTCTGAGCTTTGCGCCTCCGCCGGACACCCAACAGTGGGTGAAATGCCCGCGCTCGGTCCCTTCGTAGCCTTGAATGGTAACGCGCAGTTCTTTGAGCAGCGGGTCCAGCCAGGCATCGACCTGTTGGACATTCAAGCTGCGCTTGCGCCGTTCTGCGTCGGCAAAACTACAGGCATGCCGCACCGCCAACGCATGAGTCAGGTGATTGCCGCCCCATAAAATAGTCCGCAAGACCACCGGTCGGCCTTCGTGCACCAGACAGATGGTCGTCTTGGACGCGCCCACATCGATGATGGCCAGATCGTGCGGAACGTGGCCGCCTTCCTGTTGAAGGAATTGCGTGACGGAGTAGAGGGCCATGGCATCGACATTGATCGCGGCCGGCTCGATATCGGCCTGGGCGAGGAAGCGCAGGTGTTCGGCCACTTTGTCCCGCGGGGCCGCCGTGACCAGCACGTCCGACCCTTTGGTAATCCGCGACATCCCTTCGGCGGTGAGCCCGGGCGGAAGCACGACGCTTCCGATCGCCAGTTCATCCACCGGCATCGGGATCAGATTTTCCACTTCAAACGGAACAACCTGTGACAGTTTCTCCGCATCTTTGAATGGGAAGGAGAGCGTGCGCACGAACAGATCCTGGCAGGGGATCGCCGTCACCAGCCGATCCGTCGCATAGAGGCCGTTGTGCCAGAGAAAACCGCGCAGCGATTGGACGCGCCTGGCCGGCTCCACATCTTCCGGGTGCGCAAACGGCAGGGGCTGATGGAAATACTCGATCGTTTCGCGACCGCTCAGCCGGCGGCGAAACCGCACGGCCTTTAAACCGGTCTGGCCGATATCCAAGCCCACGCATTCGGTGGCAATACTCATGCGGTCTGAATTCCTCGTAAGGTCACGTGCTACTCTACAACGCCACCCTGGCCTGTGCCAATGTTCCCATCACTTTAAACGTGAACGGCGTTCCGGGCGGCAACGGCGGAATACCCAACCCGGGAGCCTTGGCCGCAAATCCCACACCGGGAATCACGGTCAAAGACAACGCCAACTGACTCTGTTGTAAGGGTTGCTGCATTGTAACCGTTCCCTGCCCGGAAAACGACCCGTCGATCCCGTCGCCCTTCAATTCGGTCACGTCGCAGATCTGCTCCCGGCACGCCAGGCTGATCGAGAGGGTGCTGAAAGCCAGCGCAAGGATCCGGCCGTTCCCCACCGGAATGTGATCCAGGGACAGGTCCTTGGCCTCCGCTTTCCACGTGCCCTCGCCGAATGCGGCGGATCCGCCGGTCGCGGAGCGATCGAGACGATGCGAGAACTCCCCCGTCATGCTGCCACGCGTCACATAGGGGCGAAGCACCTTGGAAAGATCGAGCTTCTGAATCTTGCCTATCATGGCCATAGGGCCGGTCATAGACCAGGAGGACGCCGTCACAGTCAATTTCACCGTGCCCTGTGTCGCGGTGGCTTCGTCTAACTGCGCGGCCAGATCCAGAGCTACCCCGCCGGTCAACAACCGCCAGAGCCCTACTTGAGCCCGCACCAGACCCAGCTGCAGGGGAGACCAGTCGGTTTTGGTCAACGTCATCTGTCGCCATTCAATCGCCGCCGGAAAGCCGATCGACCAGTCTGCCGCGCGCACGTCCATACCGGTAGCCCGCTGCAGTTCCCCGATGACTCTCGTCTGCAAAGCTCCATAGGGGAAGGTGAGGGCGATCGAGAGGAAGAGCAGTCCAGATCCAAAGGCCATCCACAGCAGCGGGGCCTTCCAAGCCGAGAGGTCCTTCCATGGCCACACCATCAGGAGACTCCCACCGTGACCCATTCACGAATGGTATAGGGTTCGGCATCGGGCTCTTGAAAGGTGATTTCCAGCAGCAGCGCCGTCGGCAACGGTCCGGTTGAGCTCCATTCGTCCAGCCACACCTGGCCTTGCCGGCTGTAGTAGCGAACGTTGAACCCCTTCACCTTCGTTGCCAGGTTGACCTGATCGACTGACTCATCGGTGAGCCCGTAGAGATTGCGCCGGACGAACCGGATCAAGCGATCGCCCTCGCGCGTGTAAATCACGCGCAGGATCTCGCTCTCACGCGCGGCCTGGACACCGAATCCGTCCCCCCGCGTCACGAAGGCCAGCGTATCGGCCGACTGACCGTCTTGCGTTCCGTTCAAACCGACCCAGGGGAACGTCGTCTCCTTGACGCCGACCGTGAGTTCCTCGGCCATCAGCCGTAACACGCGCCGGATGGTCTGCTCGCGTGAGGCCGCCGCTCGACCGGCATCCACGACCCGCGTCGTCGTCAGCAAAGATCCGAAGACCATCGCGCCCAACGTCGCCAGCAGCGCAATCGCCAGCAACGCTTCGACCAGCGTGAATCCGCCTTCGTGCTTAGAATAAGCCATTCCGGATTCTGCATGGGTCGATGAACGAGTTGGCATCATCGAATCGATACCGGCTTCTCGTGGCTTCCCCTCCTTCGTAAGGAGGGGCGAGGGGAGGTCGAGTCTTCCGGCAGCCTTTACTGGCGCCGGTATTCGTGAACCGCACCGCAGCCCAGGAGTCTCAACCCCTCCTTGCCTCCCCTTACAAAGGGGAGGAACAGAGAGAAGCGAGACCTCAATACTCCGGCGCACGGCAGACCTGACCCGCTCGATTGTTTGACGCCCCTTAGAATGCGAGGCCGGCAAAGACATAGGTACTCACTTCCAATGTTTCATCCTGCTGGCCGCGCGGCCAGGAGATCTGGATCTTGACTTCTCGAATGAGCTCCAGCGGCGTCGGCATGATACTGCGCTTCCAGCGATAACCGGGCGCACGATTGGTCTCCGTGATCGACGAGAGGACGCCGGGCGCCGGCGTTTGAAACTCTCCCGTCGATTCACCAATGGGGAAGGAGCCAGACAGTTCCGTTTCCAAGAGTTTTTCCTGAGCCAACAGTGTGGCCGTCGTCAACTCCATGGAGCGGGATTGCAGCTCCAAATCGAAATTCCTCAGGCCCAAGAGCACGGGGAGAGCGATCGCAAGAATCGCGACCGCCAGCAGCACCTCCAGCAGAGTAAATCCGCGTTCGTCTTGTGGTTGGTAGGGCCGCATGTGGCGTGATTGCGTTAGGGCTTCGCCAGGCCGGCCTGAGTCCCGGCAGCTACCGTCGCCGTCGGAATCAACAGGGGCTTGACCCGGTCAGGAATGGACGCCAGCCGCTGAGGCTCAATACGCTCATCGCTGGTGCGGATCGCTCCGGTGGCGGACTCGACGACGATAGCCAACACGTTGTTACTGGCATCGGTCAGATGCAGAACCGCTTCATCCATCCGACCGTTGGGGTACAACATCAGATCGAGACGACCGGCTGTCCGCTTGATTGAGCCGGAGGACGCATCGGCCAGACGGATGGTCTCCGGAAGCATGCGCGGCGCATCCCAAGCGGCATCCGGCAGGGGCTTCTCCTCTTTTCCTTCAATCGTCTTTGCCCAGTATTGGCTTTGATCCAGGTCCAGATAGAGTTTGACCGGCTTCTGCGTGCTCATGGCGATCCCCTGAAGAGTCCGCAGCGCTCCGATCAACTTCCGACCGGTCGACGCCAGGTCGTCACTCAAGTTGATGCGTGGAATGACAATCCCCAACATCGCCACGAATAGAAACATGACGATGATCATCTCCAGCAAGGTAAAGCCACCCATGCCGCTGGCGGATGTTTTCAACAACTTGCTAATCCTTTTCCAAGTTCCAGTTCGCAATATCCGCATTCACGCCTTCTCCGCCGACCTCGCCATCGGTACCGAGGGACATGATTTCATAATCAGCCTTGATCTGCCCGTATTGTCCCTGCTGGATCGGTGCCGGGCTTTGATACTTGTACTGGTTTCCCCAGGGATCTTCAGGAAGCTTGTCGATGTATCCGCCGATTTTCCACTTTTTAGGAATCACGCCCACCGACGGCTTCTCGACCAGCGCTTTGAGCCCCTGTTCGCTTGAAGGATAGACACCGTTGTCGAGCTTATAGAGTTGGAGCGCCCCTTCGATATTGCGGATCTGCACCTTTGCGGCGGTCCGTTTGGCATCGTCGGTCCGCCCCATGATCCGCGGGACGACCAGCGCCGCCAGGATGGCGAGAATCGCCACCACCACCATGATTTCAATGAAGGTGAAGCCGCGTGCGTTGCCGAGTCGTGACGCGTGACGCGTGACGCGTGACGTGAAGGGACATCGGAAGCGATGCCGGTTCCATTTGGTCCATGCGCTCTCGTACAGTTCCTTGCCGCTCATCGAATACCTCCCATTGAACTCGTCACCCGTCACCTGTCACTATATTCACCGCACCATTTGACCCATTTCAAAGATCGGCAGCAAAATGGCTACCACGATAAAGAAGACGATGACGCCCATGACCAAGATCATGATCGGTTCCAGGAGCGATGTAAACCGGGTGATGACCCGCTCCACTTCGCCGTCGTAAATCTGGCCGATGCGCCGCAGCATTTCTTCCATCTCGCCGCTGCGTTCTCCGACGGCGATCATATGGGTCACGAGGGACGGAAATTGGCCGCTGCGCTTGAGCGGGTCCGCAATCGTTTCGCCTTCCCGAATATTCTGCCTGGCGCCTTCGACCGCTTCCTCCAAGACCCGATTGTTCATCACGCGCTTCGAGACATCCAGGGCATCGAGCAGCTGGACGCCGCTCGATAACATCGTCGCCAAGGTGCCGGTGAGCCGCGAGATGGCCACCATCCGCGCCACCTCGCCGATCAGGGGAATGCGGAGGATCAATCGATCGGCAACGGTGCGCCCCGATTCGGTCTGAATGAACCGGCGAACGAGCCACCCGCCGCCGACTACAGCCAGCAGCATGAGCGGCCAATAGGTGGAACAGAAGCGGCTGATCGTCATCAGCACCACGGTCGGGAAGGGGAGCGCGGCTTTCATGCTGGCGAAGACCGCCGTGATCTTCGGAACCACAAAGGTCATCAGGAAAAACAATACACCCACGCCGACGATCAACATCAAGGCGGGGTAGAGAATGGCATTGGTGACTTTGTTCCTGAGCGCCTGCTGTTTTTCAAGAAACTCGGCCAGGCGAAAAAGGATCTGGTCCAGCGCGCCGCTCGCTTCCCCCGCCCGCACCATGTGCACATAGATCGGGGAGAAGTCTTTGCCGTAGGACTCCAGCACGTGGCTGAGCGCTTTTCCTGCACGCACTTGCTCGCGCACATCGGCAAGCAACGCTTTCGCCGGCTTCTTTTCAGACTGGTCGATCAAGACCCCCAACGCGTCGACCAGAGGAAGTCCGGCAACCAACAAGGTCGCAAACTGACGGGTCAACATCGCCAGTTCGGGTGCCGACAACACCTGAGATCTTCCGAGCGGAGCCGAGATGGCGACACGGTCATGCGCCAACCCGCGGCCGGTGGCTTGCCCCTGCTCAATGACGTCGGTCGGAAACACCCCGTCTTTGCGGAGCTTCAGACGGGCAACCTTCACGCTCTCGGCATCGACGATACCCGCAGCAGATCCGCCGTCGCTCTTATACCCGCGGTATTGATAGACCGGCATGGCTAGAGCACTCCGGGGCGAGAAGCGTACAAGATGCTCAGAACGGCCCCCCAGCAAAACAGGTTGAGGTCAAGGTTGAGGGTGAGCGAAGATTCTGTTCGCTTCATGTCAGCCTTAACCTTAGCCTCGACCTCAGCCTTCACCCTCAAGCCTCCACCATCTTGCTAGATCTCAATCTCCTGCTGCGTGATCCGCATCACTTCTTCCGTCGTCGTCACGCCCTGAGCTACCTTCATCGCGCCTTCCTGCTTCAACGTGATCATGCCCTTGGCGATGGCCGCCTGTTTGATCACCGATGAGTCGGCTTTCGCCCCGATGAGCCGCCGCACTTCGTCGTCCAGCACGAGCAATTCATAGATGCCCGTCCGGCCGCGATACCCGGTCTGCGAACAGTTCGGACAGCCGGCGCCGCGGTAAAACGTAAAGGGCCCCTTGCCATCCAGGCCAAGACGGCCAAGCTCATCCACCGTGGGCTTATAGGGCTTCTTGCAATCGGGGCAGATTTGCCGCAACAAACGTTGCGCGAGGACCGCCATGACCGAGGAAGCCACAAGAAACGGCTCGATCCCCATATCGATCAACCGCGTCGCGGCGCTGGCCGCATCGTTGGTATGCAGCGTGGAGAAGACCAGGTGCCCGGTGAGCGACGCGTGAATCGCGATTTCCGCCGTCTCGCGATCGCGGATTTCTCCGATCATGATGACGTCGGGGTCCTGGCGCAGGATCGAACGCAGGCCGGCCGCGAAGGTGAGATTGATCTTGGGATTAACCTGCATCTGCCCGATCCCGAGCAATTGATACTCGACCGGGTCCTCGACCGTGATGATGTTCTTATCGGGCGCGTTGATCTGGCTGAGCGCGGCATAGAGCGTGGTCGTTTTGCCGCTGCCTGTCGGACCCGTCACGAGGATGATGCCGTGAGCCAGCTGAATAAGCTGCTGGATGGACGAGAGCCGGTCGGTTGAAAATCCCATCTCCGTCAGATTCAGAAGGCGATTCTCTTTTTCGAGCAGACGAAGGACCACCCGTTCGCCGTGCGAGGTGGGGAGCACCGACACACGCAAGTCGACGTCTTTCCCCGCCGTCCGGATGGCAAAGCGGCCGTCTTGCGGCAAGCGCTTTTCCGCGATGTTCAACCCCGCCATGATCTTCAGGCGGGCGATGATGCTGGACTGCAAGCGCTTCGGCGGGGTCAGCACGGGATAGAGCACGCCGTCGATCCGGTACCGGACCACGAGGCCGCGCTCGAAGGATTCGAAGTGGATGTCGCTGGCCCGCTGCCGCACCGCCTGGAACAAGACCGAGTTCACCAGGCGAATGATCGGGGCCTCGTCGGTCGCGTCGAGCAGATCCTGCGGTTCATCCAGCTCATGGGCCAGCTGGTCCAGATTTTCCGCCGCCGCAATGTCTTCCATGACCTGTTCAGCCCCGGCGGGGCTGGCCGCCTCGTCATAGACGCGGTTCAAACAGGCCAAAAGGGCAAGCCCTGTAGTCAGTACCGGCCGGATCGGTTTCCCCAACAAGAGGCGCAAATCATCCAACGCCACCGTCTCAAGCGGGTCGGTCGTCGCGACCACGACGGCACCGTCCTCATGGCGCAAGGGGAGAATCCGGTAGCGCCGCGCAAAGCCGATGGGCACTCGCTTAATCAGTTCATGATCGATATGGGAGACTTCCAGATGCGGCAACCACGCCAGCTCAAATTGCTGGGCCAAGGCTTCCAACAGTTCCTCTTCGCGAAGCACGCGCAAATGGAGGAGGGCTTCGCCGAGGCGGCCGCCTTTCTCACGCTGATAGGCCAACGCCTCGTCGAGCTTGGAATCCAGGAGATTGAATTTCTCCCCGAGAATCCGCCCGAGAAGCGGCCTGCCGAAGGTAACTTGCTGTTCGGACTCGCTCACAGTACTCCGTACCCCATCTCACCATTCACCATTATAGGGAGACCACGTCCTTAGACTAACCGGCTTGAAGATCAATTCCAAGTTTCTTCGTTAACTACAAGTAAAACAAGGACATCTCCGGAGTTGGTCGAGTGCTCCCTTACCCGTTGCAAGAACAGACTCGGAAGCCCAATTGCAGTGAGGCTCCGGATCAACCCCGAGGGCTCACGCGCCAATTCGCGACAGAAAGAACGGTATGTGTGGAGAGACCCGACCAGCCCGCAATATGCCACGAGGAGTGAGGACGAAACCTATCGGAGCTCAAAGGTCATGGTGGTCTTCTGGTTGTTGCGAACCATATCGACTTTCACCGTTCGTTCATTTTTCAATTGCTGGAACAAACTGAGCATCGTGGAGGGATCACGGACATCTACACCGTTGACCCGCTGCAACACATCCCCATATTGGATGCCGATCTTCTCATAAAAACTGGCCGGGGCGATGTAGTCCATGCGATACCCGTTGGGGGTGCCATTGACCATGAACGGCACGGCGCGCGCCTGAGTCAGCAGCTTCGGCAAGTCTGCCATCGCCGCTTCAACCTCTCGTCGATCGATCACTTTTTTAATGGGAACCCCGGGCGCCGCTGCGACAGGAGCGCCGGCGGTCACCACCGGAGTCGCCGGCTTGTCGGTCGTGGAAAGTTCCAGCAGCTCTTCCTGGTCGCCGCTCCGAATCACCATGCCGTCCCGGCGAATGGCGCTGACCTCTCCCAAATCCGGGATCTGGTCGTGCAGCCGGTAGAGCACCTGCCGTTTCGTGGCCAATTCTTCGACAATCGCGAACACCCCGCGTTCGCTTCCTAACACGACGCCTAAGAGCCGCAGCTTGTTCGCCACGCCCAAGGCCGCCCGTACGGGTGCTTGCGAAGCAGTCCCCGGCACACCGGTCATTCCAAGCGGGGCGGCGGGCAGCAGGAACAGGCCGCTCGACTGAATTTGATCCACCCATTGCTGCGGCACAAACGTCACCGGAACAGCCGTCTGAGCTGATTGAGGAGCTGCGCCCTTCGCAGGCGGGAGGGCTAAGGCCGCGGCGACAAACGCATTGACGCCATGCGCAATGAGCAATGCGCCCACAGCAAGATAGGCGGCGATAGTGAGGCGCCGTCCGGGTTGATCGCCGAGAATATCCATGCCGGTCTGTATCATCCAAAAAGAGCGTGTCGGTCCATACTACGCATCGGGCGATCGACAGGCAATACTTTTATCGAGTTGCTCAGGAGGTCGTCCAGCGCGGCCGGCTTATGGACAGCGATTTCGCGGCAGTCCTGTGTACATTGAACGCCATTGGGGCACCCGCCATGAATTTGCCAAATCCTAATCTATTGATACATTTAGATTTGCTCAAACAGCCATCATGGTCTGGGACTTGCTGATTCCAGCCTAGTTCAACAGGAGTTGCTAAAGGAGTTGTGCCTGCATGTCAGAATCAGACCTTCCGGAAACAAATCTCAACGACCTCGCAGCTGAGGCATACGAACGGGGCCTTGCGTTGCGGAAAGCCGGCCTCTTCAAGCCGGCGATCGAGCAATTTGAAAAGGCCACGAGCGACCCCGCGCTCGCCCTGAAAGCCTATGCCCAAATGGGACTCTCGCAAAAGTCCTGCGATCGATACGAAGACGCGGTCGCGGCTTTCCGCAACGCCCTCAAATCACCCGGCGCATCGAAAAAAGACATCGTGCAAATCCTCTACGTGCTCGGCCGCACCCTCGAATCGCTCGGCCGGATCGCCGAAGCGCTCGAAGCCTATCGCTGGCTTCGGCGGGAAGACAGCCTGTATCGGGACGTCGGAGAGCGTATCGATGCGCTGAGCACGGGACGGAGCCAGGCCGAGCAGCGATCCGCGCAAAACAACCCGAAAGCGGGAACCAGTCAGCAGCTCCAGGCCTGGCAGAACCTCCTGCGGAACGTGAAGTAATGCATTCCTTGTTAGCCAATCGCCAAGACTGAGATAAGTCACTTCTTCAGGCATGACAAGTGCCACAAAGCCATGGCAGGGCAATGCCAGAAGGGGACTGGCTCCGCCGTCTGCGCCGGTGTCCGTCCCCCTTCGGTGGCGCTGACGACATGGGTCGGCATGGCGGCGGAGCGGATCGTGGAGCATCTGGAGAGCGCGGCTGGAATGACGCAGCGAGGTCGGCCTCATGGAGAGGCACAGAGAATAGACTCCCGCCCCCTTTTGGCATCCCACCTCTAGCCTCAAACCTCGAACGCTCTTCGCACTTCCAACCTCCAGCAATTCTTTTCCCTCAGACTCCCCATCCCCAACGGCTCGACAATCTTGCCTTCGCCAATGGCTTACCATAGAGTATGGCTATTCTGTTAACGTAAGGAATACCGATGCCTACGGTAAAGAACATTGCTGGGCCCTACCGCTTGTTCTTTTATAGTTTCGATTGCAACGAGCCGAAACATATCCATATTCAAAGAGAAACGTTGATGTGCAAGTTTTGGCTGGAACCGATCTCCTTAAGCCACAACAGAGGGTTTTCCCCAAAAGAACTGAATGCAATTCGACGGATCGTTGAGACCAACGTGACCAAACTCCTGGAGGCATGGCATGAGCACTGCGGCAAACATTGTTGAACCTCGAGTCATGAGTATGGACGTCACCGATGATGAGATCATTGCACACCTGGTAGACGGGCGGACGATCAGCGTGCCATTGGTCTGGTCATGGCGGTTAGCGGAGGCCACCCCGGAGCAGCGACAACATTGGGAAATTCTTGGCGATGGTCAGGGGATTCGCTGGCCTGACATTGATGAGGATATCAGCGTAGAAGGCATGCTGCATGGAACTCCGGCCCACCGTCCCAGAACATCCACAGGGCACGCGGCCTAAGGCGATGGGGTGGCTCGGAAACATGACAGCAGGCGCGTATGTTGGTGGGTGCCGACTCGACCTTTGTCTGATATTGGGGCTATGCTAGAACAATTTCGTTTCCTTGCAAGGAGGTAGAAATGACGACCGCGGAGCAGGTCTATGAGGCGGTAAAACCGCTTCCCGAACCGCTGGTACGCGAGGTGCTCGATTTCGTTCGCTTCCTTCGCATGCACAGAGGCGTCACACCGGAGCGGGCGGAGGAGTTGAATCTGATCTATGCTCAGGAAACGAGCCTGAAGAAAGTGTGGGATAACGTGGAAGACGAGGTATGGAACGATGTTCCAACCTTGTGAAGTGGTCTAGCTGCCTTTTCCTTTCAGCGATCTGAGCTCGACGAAGCGTCGTCCGGCGCTGATTCTCCGAAGCCTGGCAACC
The DNA here is from genome assembly GCA_030692565.1 of Nitrospira sp. Taxonomy (NCBI): domain Bacteria; kingdom Pseudomonadati; phylum Nitrospirota; class Nitrospiria; order Nitrospirales; family Nitrospiraceae; genus Nitrospira; species Nitrospira sp. Next base: position 2,507 of record JAUYAO010000019.1, on the reverse strand, counting down.
TATGGCGATATCGTCGCACGGGCAGTCACCTCCCGCTCAGGTCACCCGGCCGCCGTGCCGCTTGAGCCTGGCGATTTTGAGTTCGGCTCGCTCCCCAAGTTGAGCTGGGTGCGCTGCGATCAGTTGCATACGTTTGATCAGTCCTTGATTCTCGGCCGCATTGGGAAGCTGACTCCCGAGGCGTATGGATGCGTGTTGAAAGCTGTGTGCTCGGGGCTTGGCTGCGCCGGAGGCTCTTGACGAGCACACCCGGCGGAATGCGCTACGCGTACTCCGGGTCAGGCGATCCCTTGTAGGGGCGACCCATGCGTCCGATCCCGTCACACATGAGTGATACACGCAGCACTGCCGCACAGCATCATCTGAATCAATGAACAGGGCCTGCAACTCCGATGGGTGGAGGAAGCCATGAAACAGTTGGATCGCATCACCATGGACCCTGCGGTCATGGGAGGGAAACCCTGTATCAGGGGTATGCGCGTGACCGTCGGGACAATAGTGGGCTTGATGGCCGCGGGAAAGGCGATTGACGAAGTTTTGGCGGCCTATCCCTACATCGAACGGGAAGATATCTTGCAAGCTCTTACATACGCAGCCTGGAGATCGGAAGAAAAGGATCTTCCCTTGGTCTCCTGATGAAGCGGCAACCTCAAAAGCGTGAATCTTAGCATTCGAAGGGTGAGGGATAGCAGCGAGGAAGGGAAACGGTCGCTCTTCCAATCAGCGGGGAGCCCATAATTGACAGTGCGTGGCGGCTGGCTGTACGGTGACCGACACGGGGAACGGCATGGGGCGCAACAAGAAGTTGCGAACAAGGATCGCGGGCTTGCGAGGAGTGATCGCAATCCACTTGAGAAAAATCGCGCGTGAGCGGAGCCGGTCGGTTCCGGACGACACACTGATCCGGCATTGGAAGACGGAAATTACAGCCTGGCAACGAACAGCCAAGAATCTTGAACGGCGATTGGGGAAAGGGAGCCATCATGAAGACTAAGCGACCATCGCGCGTAGCGTATCCTGAACCTGACACGCTGGTGATGCCGTCCACCCCAACCCTTGAACATCACTTTGAGGATATCCTTGAGGCCGTGGAAGAGATCCATAATCTGTCAGCCACCTTGAGAGTAATTCCGCTGGACGACACAAACCGCGATGAGTACGAGGGGCGGCTCTATGCCGCTCTTACGCACCTGGATCACCACGTAAAACCTGCCATCAAAGAATGGGATCGAATCGTAGACCGAATGCCGGAGGAGTAAGTGATCCTTGCTGACGGAAAACAAGAGGCGAGAGTCTTTCAATAAGTCAATACTCAGGCCGGACCCCATTACTCGGGGTCGAGGCAACAGGAACTGTCCCCAGTACTCCACCCGAGATCATGGGTGCATTTCAAAGGAGGGCGCCATTATGAAAATAGCCGATGCCACAGCGGAAGTGTTCATAACGGCATTTGAGTCCTTACCGAAGTCCGAGCGTGAAGCGATCATGCAGCGACTTTTCACCGACCCGGCATTGAAGGAAGATCTGATCGATGTGGCAAAATGGCATGACCGGCGCGCAGAGCGGGCCATTCCGTACCGGCGTGTGCAGGAGCGCTTGAAAAAGGCAGGCCGTCTCTGAAATACCGGTTCACCATCAAGCCTTCGGCGAGCCATGGTTGGAAGAGGCACAAGCAAGAAAATGAAGAACACTCTATCCCGCGCTTGTGACTCCGGTCCCATAGGGGAATCCGAAATGATCGCGGCGTATCGTGCGAGGGCACGTACTCTGGCCTGCGGAGCAGGAAGCCCAGAATGAACATTAGATACATCCGCACGCCAGAGGTCGATTGGAGGAACGAGGAGCAACGGAGGAAGATGTCCGGCTCACGGTCGAGACCGGAGAGCGCTTCGCTGCAAAATATGGAAGATCTGGGTTTCGTCGCAACTTCCCGTTTAACCGTGAGTGGATGGGAAAGCACTACGCAACCAAACAGGTCGAAGCCTATGCAGTAGAAGAACAAGGGTGGCTGGTTATCACCGTCGTAGTCAAATTCTTCTGAATAAGGAGGCTGTATGAAACTTAGCTATGATGCCAAATACAACATTGCGTATCTGCGTTTACACGAAAAGATAGGGCACGTCACCACCATTAAGGTGAGTGAAGAGATGAACATCGACATCGCACCGGATGGGACCGTTTACGGCATTGAATTGCTGAATGCGAAGGAACAATTGGCAGACGACCATGGCACGCTGATCGTAGAGTCGGAAGGACAACGCCGTGAAATCCCGTTGACGGCCTGAGGCCTGGCCCTCTTGTAGGCTCCCTGCATCCAGCCTCAACCTTCACCTCCATTCCGCTTTGTACAGCCTAACCTGCATCCGTACAGCTCCCCATCAGCCGACAGTGCTAACTCATTGACCATGCAGAGGCTCATGACAGCGCCGGATGGTCTGAGTCTTGCTCAACCAACCGGGATTGCCGGAAAGAGCCTGGGGGAGAGATCTCCGTACACGCTGACAATT
>JAUYAO010000018.1 GCA_030692565.1 Nitrospira sp. | reverse complement strand
GCGCTCGACGTGCTGCGCCATCGCACGCAGGCCGCGCCCAAACATGCCGAACTCGCGGTCGAACTCGACACGCAACACGCCATCCGCGCAGCCGATTTCGCCGAAGCGGTCGATGCCGCGCTCGACGACGACATCGGCGACGACCTGCTCGCGCTCGTTTTCACCGCCTGTCATCCGCTGCTCTCGCCGGAGGCCCGCGCGGCCTTGACCCTGAAAGTGGTCGGCGGCCTGTCGGTGGAGGAAATCGCGCGCGCCTATCTCAAACCCGCCGCCACCCTCGCGCAGCGCATCGTGCGTGCCAAACGCACCCTGGCCGAAGCGCTCGTGCCCTTCGAAACGCCGCGCGGCGCGGAACTGACTGCGCGGCTGCCGTCGGTGCTGGAAGTGCTCTACCTGATTTTCAACGAAGGCTATGCCGCCACGGCGGGCGACGACTGGATGCGTCCCGCGCTGTGCGAGGAAGCGCAGCGTCTGGGCCGCGTGCTCGCCAGCCGCCTGCCAGACGTCGCCGAGGTGCATGGCCTGCTCGCGCTGATGGAAATCCAGGCGTCCCGGCTCGCCGCGCGCGTCGATACATCGGGCCAGCCGGTGCTGTTGATGGATCAGGACCGCACGCGCTGGGATCGCCTGCTGATCCGTCGCGGGCTGGCCGCGCTGGCGCACGCCGAGGGCTTGCCGGGCCCGTTCGGGCCCTACACCCTGCAGGCCGCCATCGCCGCCTGTCACGCCCGGGCCGCCGTTGCCGCCGACACCGACTGGTCGCGCATCGCAGCGTTCTACGACGCGCTGGCGCAGGTCGCGTCCTCGCCGGTGGTGGCGCTCAATCGCGCCGTCGCCGTCGGCATGGCGCACGGTCCCGCCGCCGGGCTGGAACTGGTCGAGGCGCTCGCGACCGAACCGGCGCTCAAGACCTATCACCTGCTGCCGGCGGTGCGCGGCGACCTACTGGCCAAGCTGGATCGCATCGAAGAAGCGCGCGCCGAATTCGCGCGCGCCGCGCAGCTGGCGCAGAACGCGCGGGAACGGGCTTTGTTGCTGGCGCGGGCGGCGAAAACCGGGAAGTGAGTGAGCCCGGCCCGGTTCACCCTGGCGCGCGACGCATCGTGGATGCGTATGGTGAAAGTCAGTAAGCGGACAGTCTGTTACAAGAAAAGGGCGGGTCAGATGGCGAGCTGAGAATGGAAACGGCGTGACTGCATGTTCGATTCGTACATCTGACATAAAGCGCTTGTCAGGACAGGCATTCTGTTCGCGCCAGATACAGCTTTCGACCCGATTCTGTCTGCCAGGCAGACGGCCTCATCTGTCCGGTACTCGGCCAAAGGCGACATCGGCCTTTCGATTGACGGCGTCCGCTGAACTCGCATGACCGGTCATTGGCTGCCTCTCGCCCGGACTTGTGCGACATCGCCGGGTTTCGCCACTGAGCTACACAACCGCATTTGCGTATTTGTGACCCGAACGGCTCATGAAACCTGCATTTTGATGAAATGAATTGTCATCACGCTCATGCATGATTGGCAAATAAATTAAATAACAAATTCATGAATAATAAATACGCGGATAGAACGACTGATTGCACGTAAATTCATACGGCTATCGTTGAGTTAACCTTTTACAAATTGTGGTGTGCTTCGTTGATATAGCGCGACATTCCTTCAAGTTTTTTTCGGGAGGTCAGAAAGATGGCGAACTGGCATGTTCGAATCCGATTGCACGAGAACATGATCAATACCGCGTTGGCGGCGATCGAAAAGCAGCGGCCGTCGTTGTTCAACTATGCGACGCAGCGCCTAGCGAAACGCAATGATGCTTGTAACACCGTCGTTCATCTGGCGAACAACGCAAGTACATTTACGGTGATCGATCCACTGGTCGTCGGGCAAGATAAACGGCAGCGTCTGCTAGCTGAGTACAGCTATCAGATCAAGAATCTGAGGATGGATTTTTCGCCGCTGGCGGATGAAGGCCCCGAGCACTTCCGTATGACGGCGGATCTTGCGGTGGGACTTGGGGCTCCGGACACCCTTCTGGAAGCAGACCTGCTCTTGCCGAACGATGATCCTGGCCCGCCGTTGGACAACTACATCGACTACGTTGGTCTGAGCTGTTATCGCAGCTCATTTGAAGCAGCTGGTGTTGCGCGCTTCATTCGCCACCGCGGCCAGTACGCACTTCTGCTGCAACTAACCACATTCACCTTGGGATCGAGTGTCGGCATCTACGCCATGGTCGAGCATTACCTCCGCACGACTATCAACGCCGTAATTCTTCCCCAGGCAGCCATGGTGATCGAGCCATTTGCGATCGATGCGCCAGATGGAAGGGAGCCGGACATCGAGATTGGTCTGTCGCCTGCCGACGGCGCCAATCCATCGTTCGCCGGCAACTTCTTGGAACTTCGACTGCTGACTTCTTGAGGAAAGTGTGATGTCTAGTCTTGAACTTGCAATGCATGCCGATGGCTTCAACAACGTCATTGGAAAGATGGCTGCCCGGTCAAGGCAGACCTTTCCGGGTGGAGACTGGAAGAGGCTGGGTCCCCTGCGCTTAAAGTTTGATGGTGCGTTTGGGCATGCCGAGGTCAAGCCGAACGCGTTTCGAGTCATCGACCCGGCGGTGGGCGGGTCCCGTGGTCAGCTCAAGGAGCTTGACTGGAAGTGGGACCGGCTGGCCGTTCGTGTCGGCCTGGATATCCCCAAGGTCACAGTCGGCGGCTGGTGCATCCTGCCGAAACCATGGGGCGGCTGCGCCATCCGACTTCCCGAGAAGAACTTCTTCGCCCAGGATCCGGACTTTGATGTCCAGTTTGACTTCGCTGGACTAAGGCACGAGATATCGACGGCGTTCGACGTCGATGTGCGAAAGAACGCAGCCGACAAGCTCTATCAATTGTTCCTCGATCCAGAGATGCCGCTGGACGTCGACCTCCTCGATATCTCTGACATGGTCGGGGACTTTCTCGATCGGTTGGTGAGGACGCTGGTCGATAAGGTCTTCAGCTTCCTTCCGAGTGCGGCTCGAAGTATCGTCAACGCCATCCTCGGCGGCATCGCCAAACTCGTGCGCAAGATTCTCGACATTGGCGATGACCTGATGGAGTGGATCTCGGAGAAGATCGGAATCTCGCTAGGCCTGTTCAACCTGCTGGCCTCGGCAATCCTCGAGCTGTTCTTTAAGCCCGAGCCGATCTTCGAGGTGGAAGACCCCTACCCGGTCCTCAAGGCGGAGGGCTCGGAGCCGTCGGTCACCCTCGACATCACCAATCTCAGCGTGCTGTTCGACAAGGGCGAACAGTCGATGATAGTAGCCATCGACATCTAGGAGGCAGTCATGACTCTTCTGAAAGCGTTATCAATCAACGGGGTCGCCTTCAACGAGGTCGCCTTCGACTCCGCGAAGGTCGACGTGCGTGTGTCTCTCGTCCACAAGATCGAGACACCAGGGACCTACAGTTGCTGGGTGGTCGATGAGTACGGTAAGGGCCGTCGCTTCCAGATCATCGTCACGGAAGCCACGGGGCAAGATCAAACACTAGTCGATTGCGACGAACTTTTCGACCCGCAATGGATCATCAAAGACGTCACCCTGAGTCGAGAGGACTACCTGGTGTTCGTCAGCATGACTGGGGCGAGCCAATATGTAATCGAGATCGTAACGACCGATGACCCACCCCAAGTCGCGTTCGATAGCAAGAACGTCGGCAGCAACTCCGTGATCGTCATCGCGCCCTATCTTCCGGGGACGTACACAATAAAGGACGAGCATTCCGGAGCAGCAGCCACATTGAATGTGCTGCCGTTGGAAGCCCGCTTCCAGGACGCCATGTCCGACGAAGCGGTCGCCTTCTATCATCGGATTCAGGAAGAGGGGGCGCTTAACGTCACGCTTGACGGAAACGGCTTTTCGCCCAATCCGATCGAGCTTGACGCCGACCGCCCAATGGCAATTCAGGGCAGCGGGCCAATGCGAATCGTCGGCCGGGTGTCCGAAATGCACCCCCTCGTATCGGCCGCCTGGTAATTGGTGAACTTCGCCCTGGAGTGGGCGGGGTCTGTTTTTCTGTTCGGCCTAGCACAGAGACTTGCAGAAAATAAAAATAAATGGGGTCAGACCCGATTATTTTTGATGCGAGAAAATCGAATGCCCTCTAACAGCCAAGCAGTTTTTAAGCCATAGGGTATCCGTTTACAGCTGGCCGCTGTCGGCTGCTAAACAGACGTTCTGAAAACATGCCAGACAGACCGCTCAGGCCGAGGACCGGTCATAGCGAAAACAATCCTCAACTGTCTTTTCTTGCCCGACCCTTGAGGCAAGGCTTAAACGAGACCGTGTAAAGAGATCAACATGATGTTGGGGGAATCGCTGAATGACTGATTTCCCCTAGCAAAGAAACCCGCGCTGGCAGTCAGGCCAGGCGGCTTACCGCTCCCCGCCCCTCACCCCTCACCCCTGCATCTGCCCGCTGCCACTCGCCGCCACCACCTGCAGCGGCTGCGGCTGGCTTTCCCATTCGAACGGCGGCAGGTTGTTGAGCGCCTGGCGCAGGCCTTCGTTCCAGGCACTGGCCAGCGAACGATAGTAGGGATGGTCTTCCGAAAGGCTCAGGCGGCGGCCGCCATTGAATGCGTCTGCACTGTAAATCAGCAGTTCGACCGGCGGGCCGACGGTGAGGTTGGAGCGGATGGTCGAGTTGATCGACACCAGCGCGCAGCGTGCAGCCTGCTCCAGCGGCGTGTCGTGGCGGATCACTCGGTCGAGAATCGGCTTGCCGTATTTGGTTTCACCGATCTGCAAAAACGGATGCGCTGCCGATTCGTGAATGTGGTTGCCCTGCGGATAGACCATGTAGGTTTCGGGCGCCTGCCCGGCGATCTGGCCGCCAAAGATGAACGTGGCGTCGAAATTGGTGTTGGCGTCGCGCGCCGCCTGCGTGCGCTGGACTTCGGTGGAAACGGTGCCGATGTATTCGACCGCGTCGCTGATCGAATAGACATTGGACAGACAGATGGGATTGCCGAGCCGGCAATCGTCACGCAGACGCTTGACGACG
>JAUYAO010000017.1 GCA_030692565.1 Nitrospira sp. | reverse complement strand
CGGTCGCGATCTTGCGCCGACGCGATGGACACAATGCCGACCGGCAGCAGCATGGCTGCGGCCACTGCGATGGAAAGAATCATTCTGGACTTCATCTGACACCTCCTTGTGCACGTAACCGTGAGCGACATTGCTCGCGGCAAAAGCCGACGATCGACGGCTTCTTTCCCTACGACATCCGGCCATGCCGTCGTCCCTACTCTGAGTCACCACGCACGAATTGGATTCACGTTGACTCGGATTTCATGCCTCTGAGGCCTCTGAAGGCTCCCTACTTCTCCAGCCCAAATCGATACATGTCATGGCACGTGGTGCAGCGAGCCGTCATGCTGGAGAGACGCTGGAAAATCTGTTGTGGGGTTTCTTTCTGGACGACCGCATCCGCGAGGGCATCCATGTCTTTATGGATCGACATGCCCATCTGCTTGAACGGTAGCGGGAGCTTCACCATGATCGCCGGTTCGGTGTCCGCCGCCATCTTCATCCCCACGTCTCGCGCCGCCTGTTCTACGGCTTTCATGTCACCGTCCGGAGTGCTCAATCCTGTCACCACGCCGTGCACCGCTTTCAGGAGCTGGCGCATCTCTGCCAGAATCTGATCCCGCTCGCTTGCTGCCAGGACAATCTCAGTTCGCCCATCGGTACCAGGTCTCGTCCAACCCGTCACAAACACCCACCCAGCGACAGTCACAGTGATGACCCAGAGCCCAAGCGTTGCGAGACAAAGTGCGCGTGCCTTGCTGCCCATTTTATTCCTCCTCAGACGTGAAACACCCCCTCGTACTCAATCGACATTCAGCCATCAGTACATGACCCTCCCTCCATTGTGAGCACGATCCGTACGGAAGGATTCACCGGTCGGCGTCCTTTTCAGCGTTCCAGCATAGGTCGACCTCGCGGGAGCCTGCGAGATCGCCATGGACAATTCCGATCCAGAACGGTACTCCGCTTCTGTGAGTTGCCTAAAAAGCTAAATAGAACCCAAAGCCGACGCTCTCGACCTTCTCGTTGAAGAACTGTCCATAGGGATAGAAGCCGCGATAGTAATTCACCAAAAACCGAAATCTCCGCTTTGCGCCTGGGCGAGACCACTCGAACCCGCCTACGATATTGGTGTTGATGATCCAATGCAGCTCTTCGAAAGTTTTAAAGTCCGCCCCCAGGACGGGTGTGAGCTGGAGCCCCGGTATCCCGCGCTCAAGGAGTGGAGAGGGAATCGTCGTCCCACGCAACTCCATTCCCCACTGCACCCGGTTCCTATCCAGCACCGCCGGTTCGCGATGCACCAAGTAGCCTCCACCTGCATACACCCGTATCCAGCGATGGTCGTAGGATAGGATCGCCTCAACCTCCTCGAAACTCAGATTCACCCGATTGAATGCCGGATTCTCCAGGAGAAATTCGTCTCCGACATGACTGCTCTGATGGTAGAGGCGCACCCGTGTCGACCAGTCACCATGCCGCCAGGAGACGGGAATCCCCACGATGTAGTCGGCATTGATCAAGTCAGAAGACGGCGCATCCAGGTTGAACTGTGAAAAAACCCCGGCCAGCAGGCCCACCTGCCAACCATTACACCCTTGACGCTTAGTGTAGAAGCCGAAATTTTCCCCGAATCCCACCGAGCCGACATTGACGGACTTCCCCACCCCTTTCACGGTACTCGTGGGCTCTCTGCGCTGAACGGATTGATAGGTGGCGAAGAACTGCGGCTGTTTCGGATCCGCCATCAAAGGTCGGAACACGTCATCGCTTGGGAATGCCGAATTGCTCATTCCACTCTCACTCTGCTCGTACCGGCAGTCGAACGCCGCGCCGCTCTTCGTGTCCTGCGCGTCCTCCGCTCGGGCCTCGCCCATTGTCAGGACAGTGAGGCCAACCACCCCGATTACCGTCTTCCAAAACAAAGTCATTTCTCCCTAGATGGCGGTCTTGCGGAACCGCCGGGCCGCCACCCACAACGTCGCTATTCCCAAGATCAAGAGCGCCAACATCTGCGGCCAGAGAATATCGGGCCCCACCCCCTTCAAGAAGATCCCGCGGATGATCACGAGGAAGTAGCGCAGCGGGTTCAGGTACGTCAGCCATTGCACAGGCTCAGGCATGTTCGCGATCGGAAAGACGAAGCCGGAGAGCAGCATGGCGGGGAAGTAGTAGAAAAAGGCGCTCATCATCGCCTGCTGCTGCGTCCGGCTGATGGTCGAGATCAGCAGGCCGATCCCCAGCGTGCTCATCAGGTAGAGGCTCGTCGCTCCGAAGAGCAGCAGCAGACTGCCCCTGATCGGGACGTTGAACCAGTAGGCGGCGATCACAGTCACCAGCACGACATCGGCAAAACCGATCAGTGCGAACGGCAACATTTTGCCCAGAATGAACTCCGACTGTCGAATCGGAGTGACCATAATCTGCTCAATGGTACCGATCTCCTTTTCGCGGACCACCGCCATGCTGGACAACATGAGCGTGACCAGGGTGACAATCAGCACGATGACGCCGGGGACGTAAAAATTCCGAGACTCGAGATTTTCATTGAACCAGGCGCGCGTCTCTAGCGCCACACGGGCGGGGGAGGCCGGCTGGCCGGTCGCCCGGACGAACCGGGTGAGCAACACGGTTTCGCCGAACCGTCCGGCGATTTGCCCCGCATAGTTGAGCACGATGCCGGCCGTATTTGAGTCCGTCCCGTCCACAATGATCTGCACGGCCGCAGTCCGCCCAGCGCGCAGGTCGTCCCCGAACCCCTTGTTCATCCGCAGCACCGCTTTGACCAGCCCGCGATCAACGAGGTGCCGACCCTCTTCCTCCCGATCGACGTACTTCACCACGTCGAAGTAGCCGGATCCAGTGAACCGGGCGGTGAGCTCGCGGCTGGCCCGGCTGTTGTCCAAGTCAAAGATTGCGGTCGGGATATGGGTGACGTCCGTGGTGACGGCATAGCCGAAGACCAGCGTCTGCACGAGCGGCATCACAAAAATCACCGTCCTCATCCGCGGATCGCGGAGGATCTGGATGAATTCCTTGATCAACATGTGCGTGATCCGCTCAAACATTGTTTTCTCACGCCATCTTTTTCTTGAAAACCAGATTGGCGGCCAGGAACACAAGCAGGCCGAAGACGGTCAGTAGCGCGGCCTCCATCATGAGCCGCTCCAGCCCGATCCCTTTGAGATAGATCCCCTTCAACAGCGAGACAAAATACCGGGCCGGCACCACATGGGTGATGGCCTGGATCGCTTTCGGCATGTTGCTGATGTCGTACATGAACCCGGAGAGCAGGAAGGCCGGCAGGAAGGTGACCACCATGGCGAGCTGGCTGGCCAGCAACTGGGCTTTGGTCACAATACTGATCAGCATGCCGAGCGAGAGCGCGCCGGCTAAAAAGACGGCGGCCATGCCGAACAAGAGCGCGACGTTGCCGCGCAGCGGCACCTCAAAGAGAAACTCACCCATCAGCACGGCGACCAGGACATCCAGCATTCCGATGCCGAAGTAGGGCAACAGTTTGCCGAGGATCAGTTCGGGGCCTGTCAACGGCGTGGAGATCACCTGCTCCATCGTGCCGGTTTCCCACTCACGCGCCACCGTCAGCGAGGTCAGCATCGCGGCGATGACCATCATAATCACCGCGATCAGTCCCGGAATGATGTAGTTCTTCGATTCCATGCCGGCGTTGAACCAGACTCGCGGGCGCAGATCGAGCGGGACCGTGACGGTTCGGCCGCTGGTGCGGGCGGCCTGCTCGATCGCCAGATCCTGGTTGTAGGTCCGTGCGACGGTCTCCAGATAGCCGAGGACAATGGTCGCCGTATTGGAGTCGCTGCCGTCCACGATCGCCTGAGCCTGGGCAACCCGGCCCGACTCCACGTCCCTCGCGAAATCGACCGGAATGACCAACGCCACCAGGGCATTCCCCGCATCGATCGCCCGCTCGATTTCGGCATAGGTCTGCACAACAGGGCGGAGTGAAAAATAGGGCGATCCCTCGAAGCGGCTGATGAAGTCGCGGCTGGCTTGCGTGCCGCTCTGATCCCAGACGACCAGCGGCACCTCGTCCACGTCCAGGGTCAACGCATAGCCGAACAGGATCAGCAAGAGGATCGGGATGGCGATTCCCATAACGAGGCTGCGCCAGTCCCGGACGATGTGGATGCTTTCTTTACGGGCAACCGCCCACGTGCGCCGCGCGTTCATCCCGCCACCTCGGCCTGAGGACGCTCCAGTCGGTCCCGCGTCTCGATCAGCGACACAAAGACGTCCTCCATCGACGGCACGATCCGCTCCGCCCGCGACACCCCGAGGTTCCGCTCAGCCAGCGCCGCTCTGATCGCAGTAATCACGCCCTCCGCCCGGCGCTCGGCCACCACATGCAGTCCCTTGCCGAACAGGGCCGCTTCCTTGACCCCTTCAACCCCCCCGAGCATCAGCATCGCCTCCTGTGGCTGCTCGCACAGCACCTCGATGATGTCGTCCTGCATGAAGCGCGTCTTCAGCTCGTCCGGCGTCCCGGCGGCGATCAATTCCCCGCGATAGATCAACCCCAGCCGGTCGCAGTATTCCGCCTCTTCCATGTAGTGGGTCGTCACGAAGACCGTCACGCCCTGTCCGGCCAGCGCGTAGATGAGATCCCAGAAGCTTCGGCGGCTGATCGGGTCCACGCCGGATGTCGGCTCATCGAGAAAGATAATCGGCGGCTCGTGCAGGATGGCGCAGCCCAACGCGAGCCGTTGCTTCCAGCCCCCGGACAGCACGGCGGTCCGGGACGCGCGATGCTGCGACAGGCCGGCCATGCCGATCACCCATTCTTTCCGCTCCGTTTTCTTCGCCTTGGGAATCCGGTAAATGCCGCTGTAAAAGTCGATGTTCTCCTCGACCGTCAAGTCCTCGTAGAGCGAGAACTTCTGGCTCATGTACCCGATGTGCGCCTTGATCCGCTCGGCCTCTTGCATGATATCGAAGCCGGCGACCGTGCCGGTGCCGCCGGTCGGAGTCAGCAGGCCGCAGAGCATCCGGATAGTCGTGGACTTGCCGGCGCCGTTCGGCCCGAGAAATCCGAAGATCTCGCCGGCCTTGACTTGCAGGCTGATCCGGTTGACGGCGACGAACGACCCGAACCGCTTTTCCAGATCGTGGACGACGACCGCATAAGGCTCAGAATCGGTACGCATCAATCGGTTCCTGTTGAGAGACGGCCCCTGCACTCGTCAGCACCGAGACAAAGACATCCTCCAAGGAGGGCTCGATCGACCGCAACTCGTGTAGCGCAAAGCCTTCGGCTAGCAGCACGGCCGGCACCTCCCGAGCGGTCTGTGTCGGATCCATCGTCACCACATGGATGCGGTCTCCGAACAGTCCGATGGACTCGGCCTTCACGCGCTGCTTGAGCAGGGCTGCGGCCTCGCGCGCCCGGCTGACACGGACTTCCAGGATCGTGCCCCGCATGAGGGCTTTGACCCGGTCCGGGGTGTCACAGGCAAGCAGACGGCCCTGGTGCAACAACGCCACCCGATGACACCGTTCGGCCTCATCCAGATAGGCGGTAGAGATAAAGATGGTCACACCTTCTTTGAGGAGGGAATAGAGAATCCGCCAGAAGTCGCGCCGCGACACCGGATCCACCCCGTTCGTCGGCTCATCCAGGAACAAGACTTTCGGCGTATGGATCAGCGCGCAGGCCAGACCCAGCTTCTGCTTCATGCCGCCGGACAATCGTCCGGCCTGCCGCTTCTTGAACGGAGTGAGATTGCTGAACGAGAGCAGCTCGTGGAGTTTTTGTTCGCGGCCTCTTGCGGGAACTCCGTAGAGATCGGCGTAGAAATGGATGTTCTCGTCCACCGTGAGATCCGGATACAGCCCGAATCGTTGGCTCATGTACCCGATGTCGTCCTTGACCGCCTCCGCCTCCCGGACAACATGCTTACCCATCACCCAGGCCTCGCCGCCGCTCGGATCCATCACGCCGGTCAGCAGCCGCATCGTGGTCGTCTTGCCGGCGCCGTCCGGACCCACCAGCCCGAAAATTTCCCCCTGGGCCACCTCGAACGTCAGATCGTCAACCGCACGGACCGCTCCGAACGCTCTCGACAGATGGGCCAGCCTAATGGCCTCCACCGGAGGCCTCCGCACGATCCGGCAGAATGATCTTGGCATCGGCCGGCATGCCGGCCTTGAGCTCCATCTGAGGGTTGGCGATGGTGATCTTGATGCGATAGACCAGCTTCACCCGCTCCTTCTCGGTCTGGACACTCTTGGGCGTGAATTCGGCTTGAGAGGCGATGAAGGACACGCGCCCCTCGTACACTTTGCCCGGATAGCTGTCGGTCGTGACCTGCGCCGCTTGCCCGACCTTGACCCGCCCCAGGTCGGTCTCATCGACATAGGCCCGCAGCCAGACATGGTCCAGATTGCCGACGGTCACGATCGGCGTCCCGGCCGCGACGAACTCACCCGGCTCGATATTGTGGGACAGCACCACGCCGGTCAGCGGCGAGGTCAGCGTGGCGTAGCTCAACCGTGTCTCAGTTAAGGCCAGCGCTTCCTTGGCCTGCTGAAGCTGCGCCCGCGCCCGCTCGATTTTTTCGATGCGCGGCCCCTTCCTGACAAGGTCCAGTTGCTCCTGCGCCTCCCGAAGTGTGGCCTCGGTCACCTCCACAGCCGTCTTGGCCGCATCGTAGTTCTGCACCGAGACATTGTCCTGCTCATAGAGCGTCTTGAAGCGCTTGAAATCCGCCCGCGCATGCGCCACATCCGCCTGCGTCCGCCGGACCACAGCCTGCGCTTGCGCCACTTCCTCCGGCCTGGATCCGGCTTCCAGCTCGGCCAGCGCGGCTTCGGCGGCCCGGACCTCCGCCTTGCGCAGCGCCACCTCCTGCGCCAGCTCGCCGGTATCCAGTCGAGCCGCCAACTGCCCCGCCCGGACCGTCTCTCCTTCTGACATCAGGCGCTCCGCCACCCGGCCCGAAATCTTGAAACTCACCTCGGCGTCGGTGATTTCGATGTTCCCCGACACCCGCAGTGCTCCCGAGTCCGGTACCGTTCGTGACTGTAGATACAGGCTGGCGGCCAGGGCAAGGAGGAGCGCACCGACGATCAGGATCGCCCGCATCCACGTGCGTGTGCTCGCGCTTCCTGCGACAGACGATGCGGCAACCGGCTGCGAGGCTCCATGCCCGCCTGGCTCGGTCCCACCCGATCTGTGAGGAGCCGTCGTCTCTGTGCTCATGCGCCTCCTCTTCTCGCTTACCTGGGAATCGTCATTCGTCAACCGTCAATCGTGAAGAGGATCTCTGTCATCAATGACCAGAGACCACTCTTAAAAGAGCGTTTCGATTTCTCCCTTGGCCCGCGCCAGATTGATGCGCGACGCGTTGAATCGGAACAGGGCTTCAATCTGATTGTCGCGCGCGCGCGCCACCGAGGTTTGCGCGTTCGTCACCTCGATATTCGTGGCAAGGCCGGCGGCAAAGCGATCGCGCGCAAAGGTCAGTTCCTTCATCGCCAGCTCAATCCCTTTCCCGGCGACCGCGACCTGCTGCGTGGACGAGTCGAGCGTGAGAAGCGCGTTGCGGACTTCGAGAGTGACTTGATCGGATACATCCTTCATCCGGATCGACTCCTGCCGCACGCGACTGCGGTTCTCAGAGATCCGGCCCTCCCGCTGCCCCCCGTCGAAGATCGGCACCGAGAGCATGAGTCCGACCGAACGCGTGGCCAAAGCATCCTCCGGTTTCAATCCAATCCATCCATAGTCGCCGTTCAAAGACAACGAAGGGAGCCGTTCACTCGCGACGGAGCTGAGGCTGAGCGACGCCAGCTTCTGGCGGGTGATCTGCGCTTTCAGCTCGGTGCGGTTCTCCTGGGCGGCCAGGAGTGCGTCGGTGGGAGACTGAGGGGCCACATTGACCAACGCCAATTCATCGGTCAACGTCAATCGCACATCGAAATCGATTCCCAGGGCGCGAATGAGATTCAGCTTCGCACTCTCCTGATCATTTTGTGCCACCAGCAATCGTTGGCGGGTATTCTCCAACTGTACTTCTTCGCGCGTCACGTCGAGCCCTGTCGCCACGCCGGCTTTCTTTCGATCCTGTGCCAGTTTCAAAAGCTGCTCACTGAGTTCCATGTCGGCCTGGCGGGCTTTCACGGCCGCCTCAGCCCGTGAGGCTTCCATGTACAACAATCCAGCCGTGGCCATGACATCGCGCTTCGTCACTTCGGCCTCCAGGCTCGCCACATCCACGCCCGTCCTGGCCGCGCGCCATCGCTGAATGAGGCTCAGACTGAACACATTCTGAACGAGGCTGGCCCGCGCGTCATACACATCGAAGGATGGCGTCACGCTCCCGGTCAAGCCGAGCGCGCCGAGCCGGTCTTGAGGGAGACCGAACGCAGCCAGATTGACCGTTTGATTGCGCCCGGTCATGTATCCGGAGACGTTCGGCAACATAGACCCCAGGCTGGTATCGGCTGCAGCCTGAGCCGCGGCAATGCGCTCTTTCAGCAGCCGCACGTTGACGTTGTTGTCGATCGCCGCTTGAATCGCATCGTGCAGACTGAGACGAAGCTCGGAACGAATCTGAGGCGACTCAGCCCCCGCCGCGACGGTTGCCACCCAGAGTGCCAGCATGGTCGTGCACACAGTCCACCCCTTCATACCTCTCCTCCTTATCACGCGCTACGACGGCACGGTGGATGCCGGATAGGTCCGGTCACGCTGCTCGCGACTTGGCTGATCAAGACACCCTGCGTTTCGGCTTCGATCAGGCGTGGAAGCATGTCAGACCTCGGGGCAAATAGCTACCGCGCTGCCGCAGGATATCCCCGCGCTTCTCACACGGTCTCTGGGAGCGGCATGGAAGAAGGGCAGCCGATCACCGGAAGCAACAGGGTAAAGACAGCTCCCTTGCCCACCTCACTCTCCACCCGCACCTCCCCGCCGTGCGCCTCAACGATCTCCTTCACGATGGCAAGCCCGAGGCCCGTTCCCCCATCTTCTTTCGCTCGCGCGCGGTCGGCTCGATAGAAGGGCTCGAACAGATGGGGCAGAAGCTCGGGGGCAATGCCCGGACCGGTGTCTGAGACCGTAATCCTCACTATCGACGCGGTTGCCGCCAGCGTGACCGCGATCTTGCCCTGCGCGGGCGTGTGCCGAAGCGCGTTGTCCAGCAGATTGATCAGCACCTGTTTGAGCCGGCCGGCCTCACCGAGCACCATCGGAACAGGACCGACGGCGAGGCTGAGCGTAATCGCCCGGTCTTGCGCCAGCACGTCAAGATCGCCGATCACGTTCCGTGCGATCGGCTCGAGCGCGAGCGGTTTCATTTCCATGGCCGTGCGCTCGCCCGATAACTGCGCCAAGGTGAGCAGCGAGTGCGTCAGCGCAATCAGCCGCTCGACCTCTCCCAGCAGCGTGAGCATCGAGTCTCTGTATTCTTCCGCCGAACGCGCCCGCTGGAGGGCTACCTCCAGATTCCCCCTGATCGCGGTGAGCGGGGTTTTTAACTCGTGCGCCGCGTCGGCCACAAACCGGCGCTGACTTTCAAAGACCTTGTGGAGGCGATCGAGCATGGCATTGAAGACGTGGGCCAAGCGCTGGAACTCCACATAGGGGGCATCAACCGGAGCTCTGATGTCTAACGGAGGGCTGGTGATCTGTTCCGCTGTCCTACTGAGAGCTTCCACCGGTAAGAGGGTCTCACGAGCCAGCCAACCGCTGCCGAGCCAGGCAGCCCCGAGCCCGAGCAGGACAACCGCGCCAAGCAATCCGAGTAGCATCTGCAGCGATTCCCGAACGACACGGAGGGACGCCTCGGTTTGGAGGATGTACCGCACATCTCTGTCCCGCTGGATGGGAAACAAGATACGTCGAACCTGAGAGCCGGAGCCCGTGCTGATGGTATCGTACACAACCTCACCCTGGAGCGTTCTTCCGATCATGGCCTGGGCGAGCCCGGGGCGTTTGGCAACGGCCGCCCCGGTCCAGACGGCAGTGCCGTCCGGGGACAACACCACGACCGACCGAGCCGCTTCACGAATAAGCCGCTCATCGGCATCGTCGTCGTCACCCGAACCGCCGAATTCCCGTAAGACGCCGGTTGCGACCTCAACTTGCCGCGCTTCCGCCTGCGCCGTTGCCAGTAACTCCTGATCCACGTGACGGTGCAGCACAATCGACAGCCCGGCGTAGAGCAGTATCCCGAACGTGAAGATCAAGCCGAGCATCAGGAACAACGCGGCTCGCCGGATGTGACGGTGGAACGAGCGCATCGGCATGCCCAATCAATCTCCCTCGGACATCTTCAGCATGTACCCGACGCCCCGAACCGTCTGAATGAGCGGCGGAGCGAACTCGCGGTCGATTTTCGCCCGTAAGGATCGGATATGCACATCGACAATGTTGGTCACCGACTCATAGTGGATGTCCCAAACATGTTCGATGATGGCAGTGCGCGTCAGCACCCGATCCGCATTGCGCAGCAGATATTCGAGGATGGCGTATTCCTTATTGGTGAGCGCGATTTCCTTGCCGCCTGCCACACTCGATGGGCTATGGGATCCAGCTCCAGATCCGCCGCCTTGAGACAGCCCGCCGGCTCTCCGGTCCGGCGAAGCAAGGCGCGCAAGCGGGCCAGCAATTCGGCAAACGCGAACGGTTTGGTGAAATAGTCGTCGGCACCGGATTCAAGCCCGGTGACCTTGTCCTCGACGGTCTCGCGCGCGGTCAGCAGCAAAATCGGCGTGCCGTGCCGATCGGCCCGGAGTCGCCGGCAGACGGCAAGGCCATCCAGCTTCGGGAGCATGAGGTCCAAGATGATCAGATCATACGGATTATCTTGAGCCAGCCGCAGTCCTTCTTCCCCATCGACCGCCACATCAACGGCGTAGCGCTCTTCTTGAAGGCCCTTCTTGATGAAGGACGCCACATCGGGATCGTCTTCGACGACAAGAATCCGCACGACCGCGCCCTTTCTCTTCGCTACCGGTGAGAGACCGTCTCCGCCAGGTGCGATGTCCTCGCGGCGGCCGCCTTGACGCCAGCACCATGCTCATAAACCAGATTTCCGCCGGTGTGACCGGTCGCACTGACGGCCACCAGTCCGACAGTCGCCACCGCTAGATAGGCGGCAAGGACCCTTATCGTAAAGCGATTGCGAAGCAGGAGCCGAGACAGAAACATGATTGCCATAATGCCGAGCGTGACGTAGGCCAGCATTTCGTGGGTCTCGATGAGGGCTTCAGCCACACCCGCTTTCTCCGCCGCATGTTCCGCGAATCTACCCGCGACCGCGGCGACGAGGCCACCTAGAAGCCCCAATCCCAGCAGCCAGAGCGCGCCTTCGCGGAGGCTGTCGCGCATGAGGGCTGTACTGGCCACATCAAAGAGGACACTGGCGAACAGCAACGCGATCGGGAAATGTACGAGCATCGGATGTAAGAGCATGTCCATGTCCAAACCTCCATACGAAAATCTAAGGGACGGGAGCCCGGCTCGCACATCCGGCCGGGCTCCTAGCGCGCAGCGATGTCAGGACTTGTGCTCCCTCTTCCGCTCCTGTTTCCGTTCTCGGTCCCGTTCTTGTTCTCGATCCTTGCCGTTCTCGGCATCCTCTGAAGCGAGGACCGCGCCGGTGCGGCTATCCACTTGAACTTCCATTTTCTTGCCGTCAGCCGTGAGGATCTCCAACTCCCAGAGAGCCACTCCGTCCTCGTCTTCGAGCTCGGCCTCAAGGACCTTGCCCGGATACTTCTGGATCGCGGCCTTGATCGCCTCCTCGATGGAAATCCCGGCTGTAGACTCAGCCGCTTTCTGGCCCATCCGGGATTCGCCGCCGATGGCAAACCCTGTAGCCAGCATGAGAACCACCGCCGTTCCCGTCAGACCCGCAAGAGATGAACGCTTCATGACTGTCCTCCTTTGATGAATGGTTGAAGGTGTGAACCGTCGACACTTCACACCATAACCCTTCGATATGAAGTCATCATGAAGGGCGCATGAAACTTCCTTCATGTTGCGAGGAGGACGAGGCGCACGGCCGCTGCCGAATATCTCATGCGAGTTTGGTCGATTCGGTGGGACGCGGAACCTTGACGACCAGCGCACGAAACGATTTGTCGCTTTGGTTGGACCACCTGTGCGGGATGCGAGCGGGACTGGGAATGAGCGTGTCCGGACCGACTTCTTTCGTGTCGTCTCCAACTTCTACGACCCCTCTCCCTTCCAATACATAGAAAAAGACATCGACCAGCGTCACATGCGTTTTGAGAGACTCGCCCGGTTCCAGCGTGAGGTGAACCACTTGGGCATGTTCGGTGTCGTACAGCCGGCTCGCCTTTACTTGATGAGGATTCTTGGTGAGATCGGCCTCCCTCGCGTTGACAATTTCCACGGTTCTCCTCCGTTCGTTCTGCAGCGTGCGGTGTTCGTGCAATGGCTCTCGTCTGTCGCGCGGCCTACGCCGCTGTCAATTAAAACCGGAACCTGACTCCGCCGCCGACCCCGTAATTCGGAGCCCCGTTCGACAACCCGACAAGCAGCGACCCGGTGAGATGCACAGTGTCATCCACGACATAGTTCGCCAAAGCCAACAGATCCCGAGCGTTATTCACCGTATTGACCAACGCGCGATACTCTTCATAAAACACACTCATGTTGAGGTTATCCGTTACGTCATACCCGATCCCGACGTCATACCACCACTGGTTATTGAAGTTGGTGCCCGGCGCGTCGCCGATCAGGTTGTAGCCTCCGTCAAGATACGCCAGCCATCGATCAGCGAGGCTTTTCGTCAACTCCACCCCAGCCCCCTCATCGAACTCGCCTGTGCCGAGCCCGCGATCGGCATCCGCGGTCGGTAATTTAACCCGCCCGATCAGCGCCACGAGCGGCATGAAGGGGCTCTCCTCGATTACATAATAGCGGCCACGCAGAATGATATCGCCGAGCCCGCTGTCGGTTGTGGCAGTGGACAACGGACTGGCTCCGGTCCCCTTGCCGCTTCCAGACGCGCTGGCGAGCGTCCCCACCGGGCCAGCAGTGGCGCTGCTTGTTCGCGTGGGAACTCCACCCACCAGTCGCACGGCGCCGGTACCGGAGATGCTGACAAAGGGAATCGTCAGGCTCACGTCTCCGTCCCGAAAGATCCGCCGAACCGTCATGGGCGCATAGAGAATGTTCGTTCTGGAATCCGTCCCGTAAGAACCGCTCGAATAATTGACGGTCGCGCTGACGCGCCATTGAGGGGCCGGTTGAGGCGGCCCTTCGGTTTCAGCAGCCACCGCCCCGTCGACCGTTCCTGCGCCAATGACAGCGAGAACAACACCAAGTACGACACCGACTCTGCGCCGGCAGGTAGAATGCCTCCCGCATCGGACCGATGCACCGGTCGCTTTCTCGGCCTGTGAGTTCATCGGCAGCATCTTTTTCCCTCGCAAGATGGCACGCGCACCGCCTGCTGACAGGCGATGCGCGATTCCCCCCATCAGACATCTTTGCACCAGCAGGAAGGACTCAGCGACCGCCGCGTTCAGTCCGTTCTGCCTTCTCATGCTGCGGCCTCTCAGGTCGCTCCGTGCGGGTTTGTTCACGGGTTCGCTCCCTTGTCCGCTCCTGTTCCTTGAGCTGATCCTTCTCTTTCAGCTGGTCCTTGGTCTGCAGCTTGTCCTTATCCTGAAGCTGCTGCTGGGTCTTCAGCTGATCACGGTCGCGATCTTGCGCCGACGCGATGGACACAATGCCGACCGGCAGC
>JAUYAO010000016.1 GCA_030692565.1 Nitrospira sp. | reverse complement strand
CGGTCGCGATCTTGCGCCGACGCGATGGACACAATGCCGACCGGCAGCAGCATGGCTGCGGCCACTGCGATGGAAAGAATCATTCTGGACTTCATCTGACACCTCCTTGTGCACGTAACCGTGAGCGACATTGCTCGCGGCTAAAACAGGCCACAGGCCTGCTTCCTTACGCTCGCCATCCGGCCATAGCGATCACGTTGAGTAGGAGTCACCGTTCCTGAAATGGATTCAGCCTTCCCTGAAATCGCTCGCCCCCTTCACGATCCTCCGAACGCATTCTCCTGCTGATAACTGAACGCTGACGGTTACTTATCCACGCCGAATCGATACAAATCGTGGCATGTCGTGCAGCGCGCCGTCATGCTCGACAGACGCTGTAGAATCTGTTGCGGCGTTTCCTTCTGCGCGATCGCGTCGGCCAGGGCATCCATATCGCGATGGATCGACATTCCCATCTGTTTGAACGGCAGCGGGAGCTTCACCATGATCGCCGGATTCACATCTGCCGCCATACCCATGCCGGCGGCGCGCGCCGCCTGTTCAATCTGCTGCCGGTCTGCCGGCTGATCCTGCCCTGCCACGCCGGTGACCACTGCATGCACCGCCTTCAGCAGCTGTCGCATTTCCCCAAGGATCAGATCCCGCTCGCTTGGAGCCAGTCGTATTTCCATGCGACCGTCAGCTCCTTTGGTCGTCAAACCGTTCACGAAAAACCAACCGGCTCCGACGAGCGTGACGACCCAGAGCACAACCGCAACGATACAGAAGCGTGCTTTCATCTTAGTTCCTTTCAAGGAGCTTTCGCGGGATACCCCGCCACGCCGGCGCCATAGTCGTAGACCAGACTCCCGCCGTAGTAACTGGCCGCTAAGAGCACGACAATTCCTACAAGGCCAAGTCCCACCGAAACTGCGCGCCGCTCCCTCACGAACCCGAGCCCCATGATAACTCGCCATCCCAGCAGCCCGAGGAAAATCCAGAACGTCGCAAAACCCAACCCCTCATGCAGCTCAAGCACCGACTCTGGAACGCCGCTGGGCTCAACGGCTTCTTCAGCCATATGACCGGAGATTACGGCCGCGAGCGCGCCTGCAAGTCCCAACACCAGTGTATAGAGGCTGGCGATTCGGCACTCTTCAGAACGCCACTTCCCTCCCAGCAGATCGAAAAAGACCGCAGCTGATAAGAGCGCGATCGGAAAGTGCACCAGCATGGGATGAATGGGATGCATGGTTGTCCTCCGAGATCTGGGTTCCTTATTTTGGCGCTTCCGGGTTTCCTGTGGGTCAGAGAACGATCTCGCACCCCCGGCTTGACGCTCTCCACGTTGCGTCATCCCCCTCCTTCGTAAGGAGGGGCCAGGGGAGGTCGAAGACTTGGGGGCCATGCGGACAAGCACGGCAAACATACGCGCACGCTAGCCTTCGGAGACTCGACCCCACCTCCCCTCCCCTTACGAAGGGGAGGTATCGGAGAAGGGGAGGTATCGGAAAGGGGGACGCGACGCGGTAGACCGAGCCCCAGGCCCTTGACCCACTCGATTTCCGGATGCCCTTATTTTGTAGAGTGCAAGCAGAGGGCCGAAACTACGGCCAGGATCCGAAGCTATTCCCGGCAGGAACTTCCAGCAATTCCACAGTCCCAGACAAGCGGATGGGCTTCAGGAGGGGAGTCTTTCCCCAGCCATTCGATTTGCACTGAGGCAGAACGGGGCACTTGCGGGGGATGAGCCGGGCAGGGCTGGATCAGCCCTTGAGAAACAGCACAGGCCTCCGGACATGCATCCGGCGGCCTGTGCATCGCACTCGTTATTTTCTCACCGCGATTCCGTGAGTATCGGCGGTTTCTTTGTCGTCTTTCTTATTCGTAATGACCGCCTGTCCCTTGTAATGTCCGACTTTGCCGTCGGCATCCACATGGATCACACCGACACCGGGGATGGTCCCCTTGGCGTTGTGCGCGACCTTATCGTTCCCGGTTAATGGATTGGGGCCGCGAAGACCGACGAAGACGTACTGTCCATCCGGCGCGACATCCATCAAATCGGGAGCCGGATCCTGGTTCGCATCGCTCACCAGGTCGATTGAACCTACCGAGAAGTTACTGAGCGTGTCGATGATCTCAACGTTGTTGCCGGCCCGATCCGCACTCCAGACATAGCGGCCGACGCCGATCATGCCGTGCGAATCGGCAAACTTGTCGTCCCGCTGCGAGACCAGCTTGGCTGATACTTTGGCGGGCAGGCCCGAGATATCGAGCGCATACACATCGTAGGAGAGCGGCGCCACCGGCCACCCGCCTCCGGAATTGATATACATCGTGTCGCCGACTTGCACTCCGCCGCAGCCGGCCGGATGAACCTGGTTATTGTCCAGCATCGCCACCGCCTTCATCGGGGTCACCGTCACGTCAAACACCAGCAACCCGCCGCCACGCAGCGTCACAAACGCATAGCGGCTCGACGATTCGGTGATCGGGCAGATCGGCGATGTATCCGGACGCTCGCCCCCTTCGAACGCGACCAGGTTCACAACATCTTTCTCAGGATCGAAGCTGAACTTATGCGCGGCATAGTCCGTCCAGATCCGGATGAATTTCTTCTCTGCAATGTTCGCGGCAATCGCCATCTTCTGATCCGGCGTCGGCCAGGCGGCATGGACGTTCTTCCCCATGGACAGACAGGCATCCGGCTTCTTCGTCGCTGCGTCTATGAACAGGACGTGGCCGCTCAGGAAAGAAATAATGGCATGGTCCTGATTCTTATTGAAAAACAGCATGTGCGGGCGACGCACGGCCTTCTTGGTCGCCTCCTCGCAGAACTTGCCGATGTCGCCGGCAAAGTCGATCGTCATCGTCGGCTTCGCCGAGGCAGGATTCGCCGCGAGCTGCGCCCCATCATAGATGTGGAGATAGCCGCCGCTTTCCTTCCCGGTATCGGACTGATCGGTCAACCACACTTCATAGGCCCAGGCGGGCGCGCCGCCGCCAAGCGTCACCCCCAGAGCAACCCACGCACCAACGATCGTGGAGAAACACCATGTCCGCCTTGTAGTGCTTATCTGTCTCATGATTGTTGGCCTCCTTCTGCCTCGCGTGACGCGAACGAGAACAATTCCTCGCTCGCCACCTCGCACTCTGTTGTCTAGCTTAGAAGGATTACTGAATGAGAGCAACTGACCGGCCCTGGCATCTGCAATGGCTACGATCGAGCCAGCACCACCGCTGCGATCATCACTGCCAGCGCGACCAGCAGGGAGAGGCGCGGCACCCAACGAGCCGTCCGCACGAGGATCTGCTCCCACGCCGTCCTTGCAGCGGCTGGTGTCACGCTGATCTGACTGACCCGCGGCCCGAGCAGGAGATCATGCAGCACCGTGAGAAGGAGAAGGAGTCCGACGAGGGACAATTTTACGATCAAGATCGCGGGCCAGCCAGTCACAGCGACCAACGACAGTCCTCGGTTAAGAAGCAGCACGGGACCGGTCGTCAGCAACACGGCAATGGCACTCCACACAACGAGGCGGAATCGCAACGCGGCGGATCGAAACAGCGCCATGAATTCAGGCGCAGCCTTGCGGCTTCTGACAAGAGGGGCCAGGACCAGCGAGAGAAAGATCATCCCGCCGATCCAACTGATCGCGGCGAGCAGATGGAGCCAGATCAGAACAATCGTCATGCGTCACGCCCACTTCTCCGCCTATTTCCGAGTCGAGCGGAATCGGCTTTCGCATAATCCATCAGGTGACCCATCTGAGCGTGACCTTCTCCGGAACCGGATGCTGCGGGTTGGGCACGCCGGCCGATTTGTCCAGATGATACTTCTGCAACTGGCGGTACCAGACGGCCAGTCTGTCAGACTCCAGGCTCAAATTCATCGCGCTCTTGTGACAATGCCCCTGCTCCTGCAGTTCAATAATACAGCGGTCCTGCCGAAGGACGATCCCGCCTATCAGCCGCGCGAGCCAGACGAGCGGAAACACCCCGCGGAGAAAATTCCACCCCATCGTGAAGTCCAAGCGCGTGGAGTGTTCCGTGAGCGGCGTGATCACGACCATGATCGCCCCCCCCAGCGCGCGCCCACCTCGAACGTTTCCAGATGAATCCCCGGCATAAGGAAATCCACCGTGGTCTTCGCCGGCGCGAGCGTCGGAGTCACGGCGCGAAAGACAATCGTGTTCGGCAGGAGCACATTGGTGGACACGGTTCGAAAGCCCTGCGGCAACCGTATAAATTCTTTCTCCTTCAACCTCTGGGCCTTCCGCCGGCGAAAGATGCCGGTGTGAACGAAGGGGACGTGGGCCGGATCAATGAAGTTGTCGACCGCGAACTCCATCCTGCTCTTGACCGGCATGGACATCCTCAACATAGACACCGGACTGCCGTCCGCAGGCACTGGAAACGTCGGCGGCGGGGCCACCGGTATCGGACATCGTTCGTTCCCCACATAGACCCAGATCCATCCATCTTGTTCCTGCACCGGATAGGATCGGACACAGGCCGACTTCGGCGCGGCGCCAGCCCCTAGGACCGGCGCCTCCAGACAGGCCCCCGAAGTCGAAAATCGCCACCCATGATACGGACACTGGATAGATTCACCCTCCAACCTGCCGGACGAGAGAGGGACTCCCCGATGAGAACACCGATCCTCCAGCGCCTGCGCCGTTCCTGAACGGTTGCGGACCAGGACGATCGCTTGATTCGCCAGCGCTGTGGCCGTCAGATGGCCTGGTCGAACCAGCCGAGATTCGGCGGCAATGTACCAGAAACCGGCGAGCATTGTGTTACGAGGTCCTTTCTCTGATCATGACCGCTTCTGCTGCAATCGCCGCTGTTCAGGCGAGAGGCACGGGGCCAGAGGCTAGGGGTGACCAAAAGAAATATCTTCCCTCTCGCCTTGTGCCCCTGGCCCCTCGCCTGGTTTGTATCCGACTTCGCAACGAACCATCATGAATAATGTGACCTGACACCATCCTCCGAATCGAATCGGACCAGCCCTTCGGCGAGTCCAAACCGGGATAACCCGTAGATGAGCCACTTCGACGGATCAAAGTTGTACCACAGAGGCCCGTTCCGGTAGTCTCGCTGGAAGGCGTGATGGTAGTTGTGATAGCCCTCCCCCAGCGTGATCAGCGACACCCACCAACTGTCCCGACTGGTATTGGCCTGACTGTAGGGCTGACGGCCCCACAGGTGACAGATGGAATTGATGCAGAACGTGGAGTTCAGCACCAGAAAGACCCGCCCGACGCCGGCCAACAAGAAGCAACTGAGACCATCCCATGCCCCTCCGGCCGACAGACCAACCACAAACGGCAGCGCCAGGCCGGACAGGACGATGGGAACATACCAACGGTGCTGCCACATCACCACGCGATCTTCCCGCAGCCAGGGCGCGAATCGTTCGGTCTTGTGCGGATCTTTCGTGAAGAGCCAGCCGCAGTGGCTGTACCAGAATCCTTTCGTCGCATTGTAGGGATCCTCCTCCTGATCCACACGCGCATGGTGCCGCGCATGATCGGTGCCCCATTTCAGCGCCGAGTTCTCCAGCGCCCAGCCGCCCGCAACCAAAAACACAGCCTTGACCCAGTCGGGGCACCGGAAGCTGCGATGGGAAATCATCCGGTGGTACCCCACGGTAATGCCCAGTCCGCTGATGAGATAGAGGATGCCGCCCATGGCCCAGTCCAGCCGCGTATAGCCATGGACGTAGCCGAAGAGCGGCACCCCGATGAGGGCCGTCACCGCGACCAGCGAGAACAGCGCTGCCGTCGGGATATCCCACGCTCTTCGACCGTTCTCTACGACCGCATTCAGGTGATGGCTCATAGCCCCCGCCTCCTTATCCCGTGAGTGGCAGCCGCTCCAACGTACTGATCGTCGGAAAATTACAGAAGCTGGATCGTGTTCCTGTCTGGATCGACGAGACAGAATCAATAGCTGCCATCCCAATGGCGTCTAGCAGGAAATCCCGGAATACGTTGCTTCATTATCCTGTTCAAGCACGCGGCAAGAGGCGCAAGGCAAAGGGAAGAACAGCCCTCACCCCTTTGCCTTGCACCCGCATTGATCAGAACGAGATCCCCACGTACGGGCCAACCTGGAAGTAATCGTTCACCGTGTTGGTCATGCGGGCCGTCAGGTGATAGCGGGCATCGACGCCGACCTTGAACGCCTTCCACACCTGCACCTCAAATCCCGCGCCGAACTGCAGGCCCATATCGAGATATTGCGTCTTGTTCGACGGCGGGCTGATCACGTGAAAATCGAGACCGATTGGAATGATCCAGGGCCGAAACATGCTCCCCTCCATGAATTTAATCTTCGGCGCGACGTTAATCGTCATCATGGTGAGCTGGACTTCCTGCGGATCAAGGGCAGTTGCGCCGGTCAGCACATGGGTCGCGATGCTTCCTGCGGCATTGTTCACCCTGTGAGAGTTAATCCGGTTGAACTGTAGCCCGATTTCCCCGAGCACCGAGGTCTTGTCCATTGCCCCCCACACATCTTTCGAGAGCATCAAGTCGAGCCCCGCGCCGGCATACCACCCCGCATTGCCTCCATTGACTCCACCGGCTCCCAACACGCCGTTCGTATCCGAAAAAATCTGCGTACCACGATCCTGGTTCAAATTCATGAACCCGCCCTTGAAGAACACCTGATTGCCGGCGCCGTCCTCAGCCGAAACCGGCGACACACCAGAGGCAACGAGCCCCCCGGCGATCGCAGCTCCGACACACCACACTCCAATGCTCCGCACAATTCTCTGAACCTGCATGATATCCCCCTCCTTGATGTGGCACAGGAGAGCCTGATGGGCTCTCCTGTTGGCTTACCGTCTTGCACCCGCCGACCCGAGGCATGAGCAGGGTAAGCACGCGGTTTACTCTTCTGAACATCGTGACGTTCCTCTTCTTAGCCCTGCGACGATCGTCGAACGCATCGGCGGCACTCGTGTGGCCTCACTCAAGCGAGTCGCGCTCATCACGCCTTTCCCGCTCATAGTGGACTTCACACTTGCAACATGCGCCGGCTGATCCGCCGTTTCTGCTCGGTCGTCAGCCGCATCTCGGCCAAGACAAACAGCACCCGTTCCTCGCAGGAGATATGTCCGCGATAGCGACGGATCAGCGCGCAAAGTGCTGCGTTCAGCGGTCCCAGTCCACCGAGATTCCCCGCCACCGCTGAACTTCGACCATCGGCCCGTTTTCCTCTGAGCCTTCTCATCACCGCGGTCGCGTCGGCTTTCAGCATCCGGTGTTCGTCTAAGAAGCTCTGGAACTGTTCTTGCCCTTCCTGCTTCCGGCCAAGGATTCGCTGGAGGTCTGCGACCAACATCTCTTCCCGTTTGAAATGAACTCCCACGCGGCCGGTAAAGAATTGGAGCAGTTCCCGCAGCGTGCTCCGATCCGGTCCCACCGCCACGCCGCTCCCGGCGGAGCGAGGGCTCATCGCCGTTTCGATCATCGCCAGTTGGTCCAAAATCATTCCGTGCTCCCGCTTGAGAAGGGCCACTGGATCGACTGTGACACTCGTTCGCCTGCATCCTTGAGGCACCATCGTTCGCGAGTCCCATGTACAGAAGCTCGAACGTGCGAGCACCGTGGCCTCCTTACGTCGCGCTCACTCTACCGAAAAGAAAGGCGGACCCAGACTGGGATCGGTCAATCCGGCCTATGATTCATATCAATACTTTGGGATAGGCCATTGGACCTATGCCGCAATGGCGTGGCGAGGGGTCCGAGGCCAGGGGTCCGAGGCCAGGGGCGAGGGGGCGGAGCGACTTCTCAGACGGGAATCCTCAGGCGGGACTCCACGTTTCACGTTCCACGAATGAAGCTCCCCGCAGCAGCCTACTCCGCCGAAGTAGCCACTTCGGCTACGAAGGCCGGAAGCTGCGGGGTATCTTGCGAAATTCTTCGACCCGTCGGCCAGAGCCTTTGGGCGGCGTGCCGAAGCCACTACCCTCCTTCGCCAAGGCTACGGAGGGTTCTCCCCGCCTTCATCCCCGTAGCAGCCTACTCCGCCGAAGTAGTCACTTCGGCTACGAAGGCCGGAAGCTACGGGGTATTCGGCGAAGGAGAATAACGTTTGACGGGTTGTGGCTCAGCGTCGGGCAATTCTGGCGAGACGGTCTGGATTCAGCAATGTGATCGTTCTTCCATCGATAGTGAGCACCCTCTCATCCCGGAACACACTGAGCAGGCGGATGGCGGTTTCAACCGTGATCCCGGCCATCTCCGCCACTTCTTCCCGTTTGAGCGTGAGTCCAACCCGGACTTGATCGGCGTCGTGTTTGCCGAATCGGTCGCCGAGGTCCAAGAGCAGGCCGGCCAGCCGCTCGCGGGCCGTCTTGAACGTGAACTGGTCGAGATGATCCATATTCACCCCAACCTCATTACTGAGGAGTTGGATCAGCTTGATCGCCAGTTGGGGATTCCGGTGGATGACCGCGAGGTAGCGCTCCTTGTCGATAACGCAGACTTGAGAGGCCTCCAACGTCTCGCACGTCACTTCATGAAGGGCTCTATCTCCGAATACGTGTTTCTCGATCAGCTCACCAGGGCCCAAGATCCTGACGATCTGCCGCTGACCTCGCGCCGAAGAACGAGTCAGCTTGACCTTGCCCGCGCACAACACATAGAGGCCCAAACACACGTGGCCTTCGTAGAAGACGGTCTGGTGAGACTCGTAATCGAGGGAGCGTTTGATGTGCTGAAATTCGGCGAGGTCGTCTCCTTCGATGTCGCACAACACCGCCTTCGCGCGAAACGCGCAGGTGTCGCAATGCTCGATGAGACAGGGCTTCCGTTTCACGACCTGCCGATCATTGTGGCGGCACGCTCTGCATGCAATTCAACATTCACCATTGAACATTCACCATTCACCCCTCATCCCTCAGGCAGCCTGAGATTCGGGCACCACTCCACTTCGGCGTGTATCGCAATCGCCTTCAATTGAGCGCGAATGGATGGGACGCCGATCTCCCGAACGACTTGCAGGCAGCGCGCACAGATGAACTGGCAATGAGAGACACAGGCGCGGTCCGGGCAACTGCCCGCATCGCCGATCTTCGCGGCCTGCCGCGCGCAATAGGCCTGAGGGTCGAGTTCAGCCAGGCTTTCGCGGTAACACCTCAGCGCGCTCAAAAACTTCGTCAGACCTTCGACAGGTCGTTCATTGATCGACACCTGGACACCCGGAAGCTCGGCCGCCGCGCCGATCAGTCGCTCCACGAGATCGAACGACAGAGAAAGATCCGGAAAGGTCGCCAGGTATACCGGCGACCGGCCCTCCGTCTCCATTTGAAACATCGGAGCTGAACGGGCCAGGCTGAGCACCAGAGGCAATGTCTCGGACTTGGACTGGGGAATCCGCAGAGCCAAACGCATGACTTATCCTTTCCTCTTCGACGGATTCCACCGGAGCAGCGCGGCGGGTCCAAAGTAGGCAAACGCATCCTTGAGATTGGAAAACGTCTTCTTGAACGGTCCCATCTCCTGATTCGTCACGTACTGCAGCGTGAGCACCACCCGTTCCTCGCCCTTTCCGAGGGGCGTGACGGCATGCCAGAGTTTGTCGCCGTTGAAGAGCACGGCCGTCCCAGGGTCCATGGGAATCCGTGTTTCCCTGATTTCTTCGGTCTCTCCGCTCTTCCGGACGCGGGCCACCAGCCGGCAGCGTTCCGATCGCTCAACCAACCCGATCAACACCGTATATCGTTTCCCTTTGTAGTAGGAGGTATCGTAATGAAAGCCGATGTGATCGCCGGGCTGCTGGTAATAGTACAGGGCGCACGAATGGGGATCGTCTTCGGGACAGAGCAGGAGGGGCGCCTCCACGAGCCGGCTCAGGAATGTGAGCAGGGCCGGCGAGCGATAGAGGAAGAGGATGGCCGACGCCTTGTCGAGGAGCGTGTAGAAACTGACGCTGCCTCCCTTCTTGTGTCCGGGAACATAATTCCGATTGACGTCGGGCGTCAGCAGATCCACCTCGTCGAGCAACTGATCAACCACGGGCTGCGTGAGCGTGAGAAAGCGCTCCAGGACAACAAACTCATTCTGATCGCGGTAGCAACGGCCTATTTCCTCAAGATCCACCCCTTCGGTCGCTCGTATGACCTCACGTTCGATGCTGAGCTTGAGATTCCGCATCATCTCTCCCGACGGGAACAGCCCGCGCCTGTTCTTAGCCCGGACGGCCTCTTTCAGGGACTCATCGTCGCCTGAGCCTGACACTCGCCGGGCGTCATATACAGCAGATAGTTCCCCATCCCATGGTTGGGCTGGGGATCGTGAAGAGGCCGGTGATGCACCATCACCACCTCGTACGCATCGCGGCGATTCACGCCGAACCCCTGGGCGCTGTGATAAATCTGATGCGGCAGGAACGACAAGAAGGCTCCATCCGGTCCCACGTCGGGCACCGTTCGAAGCAGCGTCCGTTGCGCCGTCTTGTTTTCCAGCGCGATCAGCAACACTTGGTCGTGCCCGTGCGGGTAGGCAAACTTCACGCAGCCATCCATGCTGAACGTGAGCGGCGCCTTGTCCACCTGCACGCCGGGTTTGACTTCGATCCCCTCATCGGTTTCGTCCGCGCGCCGTTTCGGGAATTGGCTGTAACAGACCGTGTTCACGCCGACCTGGTAGACATCCAAGGCTTGTAGTACGGTCCCCTTGGGCGCCATCTCCATCGTGAAGCTGGCCATCACATCCTTCGTCGGAGGCACGCCGTGATAGAACGCGACGATGGCCATGAGTTTCTGGGCTTTGGCGATCTTTACGCCATACCCGGCGGGAAATCGCGCCTCCGTCATCTCCAGACCGGCCCCGGCGAAAAACAACGGCTCACCTGGGCACGAGACACTGTCTTTATCCTGGTTGATGAGCAGAATGTGGTGAAGATACTGGCGCGGCAGATCCACCCCGTCCTTCGTAAACACCCTCGATTGATATCCGACCATCGTCATATCGTCGGGCAACGTAAAGACGTGTTTCGGCAGGCTGGCCGCCAGGTCACCATCGTGTCCGGACGGCAAGTCCACCGGCCCGAATGTCACCGTCACACGGTTGCCCTCATACGTGACCGCCGTCCTCGTCTGCCCCAGCAGTTGGGGCACCTCATGCGCGCTGTGCGTGCCACCGGCCAGCGCAGTGCCCGTCAGAGCGAGAGCGAGGACACAGGCGCCCGGCGCCGACATGACGCCTGGGCGAGACCGTAGCAGAGCGGAGAATCGAATCATCTTACTAGCCCTCCTTGATAGCCCTTCGCGACTCGTCATGCGCCAACCGTCACTGACAGGACGTCACACGCCAACCGTCAAACGTCATTCGATCAGCGGCTTTCACGGTTGACGAATGACGACGACTCACGACTGACGGTCACCGCTTGACGGCTGCGCCGACTGCGCGCAACGAAATCCCATCCAATTGATCTTGGTGTTGGGATCGGTCCCGTTCCGCATGGCAACGCGCATCGTCGTCGTGCTGTCCATCCACCCGCCTCCGCGGAAGGCCTTCTGCGTGCCCGTCTCCGAGCCTTTCGGATTGCGATCCGGCGCGGACGCGTAATAATCCTTGTCGTACCAGTCGGACACCCATTCGGACACGTTCCCGATCGTTTGATAGAGCCCATACGGGCTGACGGCTTTGTCGTACCGATCGACAGAAATGATCGGGGGATAGAGCAGCAACCGCTCCGGACGATCGCGCACAGGACCGGACAGCCCGGTCCGTCCAAAGTTTGCCCTCGTGGGTCCGGCAAGCTCCGGTCCCCAGGGGAAAAGCCGCCCATCGGTGCCGCGCGCCGCCTTCTCCCATTCCGCTTCCGTCGGCAACCGCCGCCCCGCCCACTTGCAGTAGGCATCCGCGTCATACCAGGACACATGCATGATGGGATGGTGCGCCATGGTCTCCTGGAAATTCCCACCGTCATACCGCCAGTCCAATTGCGGCTTCCGATCGGTCGCCAGGATAAACTTCAGATATTCCAGCGCCGTCACTTCGTACTTGCCGATTTCGAACGCATCCAGATAAACCCGGCGCTGCGGCATTTCCCCGCGATAGGCAAGCCGATCCGTCTTTTTATCGCTGCCCATGATAAATTCACCGGCCGGCACCAGGACCATTTCATCCTTGGACTTCCAATTCGCCACCCGATCAACAGCGATTTTCTTGCCCGCCTCAGTCCACTCGATGACGATGTCTTGAGTATCCAACCCCCAGGCCACCTTCGCCATGACCAAGAGTGCAGCCGTAATCAACACCGCGTTGATCACCCACTCCCACTTTCTGAAATGCTCCGCTTCCTTCCGTTCCATACTCGGCCTCCTCGTTATTGAAGTGTCAATCGTCATGCGTCATACGTCAATCGTTCCGGACGGTGAGGCCCTTGACGACATCCTCACCGGTTGACGATTGACGAGTGACTATTGACGGTCTTTCTGATCGTGCACAGCGAAATCCTGTGAGGTAACTCTTCCTTGTCGGCTCTCCGCCGTTGCGCCCGGCGGACCGCGCTACTTCCGGATCTTCGTTCCATGAGCCGCCGCGAAACACTTTCAACTCCCCCGTCTTCGGACCTTGCGGATTTTCGTTAATCCCCGAGCGGTAATAGTCCGGATCGAACCAATCCGACACCCACTCACTGACGTTGCCGGCCAGCTGGTAGACCCCGTAGGGACTCACCCCTTTGTCATACCGATTGATGTTGGCCAACGGCGGATACTTGGCGCCCCGCTTCGACCCGGAATGCGCGATGTTACTCTTGATCCAGCCGGCCGGTTCATCGCCCCAGGGAAACATCCGGCCATCGGAGCCCCGGGCCGCCTTCTCCCACTCCGCTTCGGTGGGCAGGCGCTTGCCCGCCCAGCGGCAATAGGCATCGGCCTCCTGCCAGCTGACATTGATCACCGGATGGGTGGCCATCTTGTCGGGGAACGGCTTGGCCCGCCAGAACTGCGGCCAGCTCGCGCCGGTTGACAGCACAAATCTCAGATACTCCACGTTCGAGACTTCGTAGCGATCGATCTCAAATGCATTGAGCGTGACGCGGTGCAGCGGTTGTTCTTGCGGCCCGGCCGCCGGATCCTTCCGGGGATCGCTGCCCATCAAGAATTCACCGACCGGCACCGTGACCATGCCGCCCGGCACGTCCATTGTGGCCATGTACTCGACCTCGTCCAGCGGCGTCCAGAGCGGAGGCTGTGCCGAGGATTCATGATTGGCGTGAGCTACGCTCCGGGCTACGAGGCAAGAGGCAAGGGGCAAGAGGCAGGAAAGAACACCCGCGTACAACAAACCGCTCCTCCTTTTGCCTCTCATTGTCTACCCTCTCGCCCCTAGGCTCTAGCCCCTCGCCGTTTAGTATAGCCTTCAGTGATCCTGCATGTGGTCCTGCTTGTGGACCAACGGATCAATCTCTTTCTTGGTTTCCTCGGTCACGTTATAGCGCGTGTACGCATGCTCTAACACCTCGTTGGCGTAGAGCCTTCCCGTCGGAGCCGGAACCCCGATCGTGGTCTCGACAGTGGCCTTCGGGCCGATGGTGACCATCTGCTCGGTCGCGGTCCTGACATAGGGATGCCATACCACCAGCTTGTAGGTGCCCGGTGGCACATCCGTGATCGTGAACCGCCCCTGCTCGTCTGTCTTGGCAAAGTACGGGTTCGTAACAGCCACTCCCCAGCTTTCCATATAGGCGTGGAACCCACATTGCATCACAAAGATCCGGCGGTTCTTGCTGAGCTTCACCAGTTCTTTCATCGGCGGGCCGGCCATGTGTTTGTGATACATCCCGGCTTCGGTGCGATCCTTAAAGTTGCGCGGATGTTGCGGATTCATCGGCAGCGGCACGTTGAAGAGGACGCGCGCGCCCAAGTTCGACGTTTCGTAGGCCTGGATATCATGCATGACCGGATCCATGTTGACCACGGTCACCGATTGATCGTCCCGCACGACCGTGGTGAACGGCAGGAACAGGCAATCTTTGGCTTCGATTTGCGGCACGCCTCCTCCATTGAATGGCTTGCCTTTCTCGATCCCTTCCAGATAGACCACGACCTCGCGAAACTCGCCCGCCGGGCCGACTTGGAATGGTTGCAAGATCCGCCAGCCCTGTCCGTCCGAAATGCGCCCGCAATAGAACGGGTCAGGCAACGTAGTCAAGTTGTAACCCTTGGGCTTGGGAACTGCCCCCTCAAGCGTCACCGCCCCCTTGATGGTGCCTCCATCAGAAACCGTGATTTCTTCATAGGCCAAGGCGGGACTTCCCAGTGCCAGCGCCAGTATCGCTGCTATGAATTGTGTCCTGATCATTTGTGTTCTCCAGCCTCCTTCGTCATTCCGAGGTTGAGGTTAAAGTTGAGCATCCATCCATTATACAGAATACAGGGACCTCAACCCTAACCTCAGCCACGCCCTGACCTTCAAAAACACAAGTGGGGGAGCCGCATGTTACAGGCAGCTCCCCCACGAGGTGTTACACCATGTCCGCTCCGCTTACTTCATCGCGGTCGGAATGGCTTTCACTGCGGGCTCCACTTCCGCCTGCTTGGCGCCCATCCCGTGGGTACCGAGCGGTTGGATCCGTGAATCGCCGGCCGGCAAGACACGGAGGTAGCCCCACTGTCCTGACTGCGTGTAGGGCAGCCGTGCGTTGGACCACACGAAGTCTCCCACCTGACGATACGGGCCGCCCGCACCGCCACGGAGGAACACATCGAGGGTCTCCGATCCGGCATACTCCACCACACTGATCTGGTCGGCACCGGGCATGTACGGCTCGATCGGCCACTCATGGCCTTCGACCGCAAACATCCCGTTCTGCTCGCTGTTCGCACCGATGACATGGATGCGAACGGCATCACCCGCATGCGCCTCGATCAGAGGCGTGATGGGATCCTCGGGCTTATCCACCGCACAGGGCTGGAAGATCTTCCCGAGCGAGCAGCCTTGCTCTTCGCGGAACTTGTACGGTTCGGCGCGGTAATTTACCGACGTCAAACCGGCGACGTTCTGCACATAGGGCATGAACGCGGTTCCGATGATGTTGTCTTCATCCTGGAAGAACAGGGCGACATCGCGATAGTTCCGCTTGCCAACGTTTTCAGGCAAGCTGGCATCGACGATGACGTCCGCTCTCCATGAATTCTTCTGAGAGCTGTCGGCACCGGTCACCGGGTCGCGATACTGCGACCCGCGCGGACCGACGACGATGGCGCCGTACAATCCGTTACGCGGATTGACGACAACGTTCCCACCGTCCCACACCAGCGACGTCGTTTCCTTATTGGAAGGATGCGCGTAGTAGGTATAGCCGCGGCTTTCGCCAGGAGCGATGGTTTGATCGCCGGGGTTGTTCCCGACGTTCAGGCCCTGGCTGTCTTTCGGATCAAAGGCCAATCCTGGCGCAAAGAACGACGCCCGGCTCGCCTTCATCTTGTTCTTCAGATTCACCTTGATGCAGTCACCAAGGTTGACGCGCAGCGTCAGCGGATTCGGTGTTGCCCCGCTGGCTACCGTCGTGGCTTCCGCTTCGAGCGCGAAGATCTTGCCTTCCGGCATGGTCATTTCAATCTTCCGCTCGAAGTCCACCTCGATCGCATCCGGCGCCTTCGGATGGAGCTTCATCGGGCGATCCAACGCCACGACGTTGAAGCTCTTCACCGGAGCGTCAGCCGGACAGACTGAGCTGGGGGTGGCTGGGATCCCGAGGGGATTGGTCCCCTTGGGGAGCGGCTTCAGATCCGCCGTTTCCTTATCGAGCACACGCACGATGCCCCATCCACCTTCGGCGAAGTGCGACGTTCTGCCGTTGAAGTGGATGTAGTCACCGGGCATACCCTGGAATCCGCCCGCCTTGGTCACGAGGTCATACCGCTCGGCGATCCCGACGTGAATCGAGTTCTTCCGGTTGGCATCCGCCGCATACCGTTCCGTGAGGAAGGTGTGGCCGGCGATCGTCCAGACGTGCGATTCGTTCATCAGCTGGTGCAACAGACGGAACACCATGGTGTCGCCCGTGTACGCCCGCAGGAGCGGTGTACCCGGATCCCCATGGATCGCACTGCTGAACAGCTTTGACGTATCCGGATTGTTCGAGAGGCGCTGCGCAAACGGGGCCGCGCGGAAGTTGAAACCGCTGCCGGTCGTATGCGTCCCGCCGTTGATGTACTTATTCGGCGCGTTCAAGATCTTATCGGGCATCTGGAACGACACCGTCTTCCCGGCTTCCAACGCCACTTCGATCGGCTGTCCCGGAGGATTGCCGGCTTCGATGACGTTGACCGTGTGCGGCACCGTGTCGTGGATGGAGACCATCAACTCACGGAAGCTGCCGCTCACACCGGCGCCGATCGGCTCGTTGCTGTGAATGTCCGCGATCGGACCGCTCCACACCAGCTTGCCGTTCTTCGGATCGTGATAGGTGGACCCGAACGGCTCCACGATCGTCACGCCGAACCCGCCATGCGGCCAGGTCGTCGCGCCGAACGCGTGGTCATGCCAGAACACCGTCCCCAAATCCACATCCACCCACCACCGATAGCGCACAAACTCCGGCGACACGAGGTCGTTCGCCGGATGATTGTTCTTTAACGGCTTGAAGAACGTCACCTGATCGCCCTTGATGTCCTTGATCCTGACGACTTCGGAACAGCTCTTGTCCCGCGGCAGCGACGCTGTGGCATCATTGCCCTTCTCCAAGCAATCCATACCCACCATCAACTCGGTGTTGGGGTGGAACAGCGCCGCTCCCGGCGCCATCTGGATCTTCACGGAGGTGGCGCCGGCCTTTGCCTCGCCCACGAGCTTGGCAACCATCGGTGCAGGCAATCCGTGCTTCGTTTTCTTCCCCCACATCGTGAAGGGGCGCACGGACATTTCATACTCCATCCCGGAGATCACACCGTCCGAGTTCCCTGTATCGAACTGGAAGAAGTGGGGATGGATATTGATCTTGGACGACTGGAAGTTCGTGTAGTCGTCGTCGTCCCACTCACTGGTGAGAACCAAGTCCACACAGTCATACACGTTGGCGCGAATGACCGCCGGGAGCTTGAGATCGTCGTTGGCTCTGGTCAACCGCTCTTCTTCGTGGAGCAGATAGATCAGACCATCCTTGTCCACCATGGCCGGCTCTTTTCCTTGCTTCTTGGCGAGGGTGATCGGCATGCGGACAAAGTGAATGTTATAGAACTTCCGGTTCGCATTGACCGGGCAGAGACTCCAACGTCCCTGCTCACCGGGCTGTGCCGGTTCGGACGTCCGCTCACCGTTGGCATCCTGGTGGATCGGCTCCAGCCAGGGCGCACCACTGTGGTTCGCGGAGAACGGATTGCGCTTGCCGAAGTGCGGCTTCAGCAACGGCCAGGCCATCTTCCCTGTCGTCGGATCGAACAGGATTGCAGGCCTCGTGCTGTCATCCCACTTGGCTGCGGCGGGATACTTTGGATATTTCGCTGTACTTTCCCGCTCACCGACGGCCACGTTGCCGTTCCACTTCCAGTCCCACACGGTCGCATCATAGGCCATGATCTGGCCCTTTTCGTCGTCCGTATGGCCCGGCTTGCCCTGAGCTGGAACGAACATCTCCACCCAATCCTTGACGCTCACGATGATCGGGTCGGACTTCCAGTTGGTCTTCTCGTTCTTGTCGACGATCTTGAAGGTCTTCCCGAACCAATCGACGGTCGTCCCGATCAATTTGTCGGACGACACGCCGAGCCTCATCCGGCCTTTCCGGTCCGGCAATTCCTGCAGGTCCGGCATCGTGTCGGTATGCGCCGCGCCGACTTGCAACGTGTTATAGAACCGGCCGTACCCCCACATCCCCGCCACATAATGGTGCGCGACGTGGCAGTGATAGAGGAATTCGCCGGCCAGATGCTGACAGCCGCCGCCGCCGCATTCCGGCTCCAGGTCCAACGCTTCGGACGGACCGATGACTTCCACGTCGACACGGTCGGACTTCGTCCGGACGACCGGGTACTTCACCGGACCATCCTGACCCATGGCCCACATGTTATTAGGCTCGGTGCCAGGGCTACGCTGCCAGCGGATGGTTCCGCTATGGGGATGGTGGGAATGGAACACTTCCGATCCACCGTGCACGACCCGCCACTTCACCGGCTCGCCCAGATACCCGCGGGCAACCGTGGTCGGCGGATCGCCGAACGTATAGCCGCTATAGGCCATCGACTCATCCTCGAAGCCGAAATACTCGTGCTGGAGGTGCATTTCATCGATGCCGAACGGCTCGCTGCGATAATTCAGCGCACGACCGCCCGGTCGATACGCATCCGTCAACGGATCGCGCTGCGGCAAAAAGTCACCCTTCTTGTTCAGCGGCCGGAACGCCTCGTCGCCGATTTCGTGATAGAAGATCACGAACTCGCGGAAGTCCGGTCCGGATCCGTTATCGATGTTCACCTGCCAACCACTCGCGACTTCCTTGTCAGGGCCGCTACCGATTGAATCGAGATACTTCGACCCCTTCGGCTCCACGATAAAGGCGCCGAAGAGACCGAGCACCGTCAACTCACGGTCATGGCTGTAGGAATGGAATTGGCGCACCCCTTCCTGCATCTGCGGATGGATGTACCATTCGAATTCCTGGCTCTTGCCCGGCGCTACGATCGACTCCGGATTGGTCGTCGTCGCCGGCTTCCCGGTGGCGCTCACGATCATACTGGAGGCGCTGATGAACAGACTGCCATCCTCGCTCTCCATCTGGTTGCGGAGAGTCATCTTGACGCAATCGCCCTGGTTCGCGCGAAGCACCAGCGGCTGAATCGCGTCACCCTGCAGGCCCGTCGTGACCGCGCCCGGATCAAACCCGTCCTTTTCACGAGCCGCTTTGTTCTTGGCTTCCTCGCCGCGAACCTTGCCGAGATCCTGGGTCAGCGCATACATATAGCCGGGATAGAAATCGAGCCAGCGGTTTAACGTGACCTCGATGTTGATCATCGAGACATCGTACTGCTTGGTGGGCGCACCGGCCGGGCACTTCCCACCGGACGTCATGACGGGCTCGCCCTTCGATCCATCCGACATGAGCAGGAAGCTGCTGCCGTCCTGTCCCATGTACTGGTGCATCATCGACATGTCGTTGAATGCACCGGACGCCGGGGTCGCCTGCGCATCTTTCTTCGCCTGGCTCCCCAGCTTCTCCATCAAACGATGGTGCTGCATCTCCATCTTCTCTGCATTACCGGCACGACCCTCGATGGCGTTTTCCACCACCGTCTGGCCCTTGAGCTGTTGCGTCCAACCCGGCATCGCGACCGGAGTCGCGTGACCGTCATGCGACGGTTCACCAGGCCCTGCCGCAAACAGCCCTGGTGCAACCACCAGGCTGCCCGTCAGCAACACGCTGTGCAGCATCAACGACAGGCGGCTACACCGCCGCTGACGCTGAGATTGAAGTTGAAAAACCCTCATACACGGCCTCCCCCTGTTATGACCGCCTCTTCCATGGGCGGACTGTTGAAACACACCGATGAAACAACCGACTATGAATACCCTTCAACTGCCCTCCGAGTACCTTCTTTGCTAAAAGTACCGGCCTCCGACTCTCTCCGGCCTCTCCCCTGGAGGGAATTAGAGCTGGTGAAGGATCCTTCTTGCGAAGGAAGGGCTATTCGGAGGCCGGTCCAAAATGACCCAGACCTTCACCAGCGAGACGTTTTACCCGCAAGCGTTGTGCCTAAGTGACGACCGTTCCAGCATATTTTCGATTCTCCAGTCCTGGAGCGGCTCCAGTGCCGTTCACTCTTTCCTCACCACCTGTCACTCGACAGGCATGATTCCACATCCGTAGACAGTCCAACAGGCCACGAACTTCCAAGGCCTGCGTTTTCAGATAGTTGCACTGTCTACACAACTAGACAGTACGGCATGATCGGTTGGGGCAAATGAGGACACAAGAGGATTATTGGAGGCCGTATTCTCTGAGCTTATTGTAGAGGCCCGCCCTGCTGATCTTGAGCATCTTGGCTGCTCTGAGTCGATTCCCGCCGGTCTTCCTCAAGGCCTCGACGATGCGCGCCCGTTCGGTATGACTGACGGCATCCCGGACCACCATGCGCAGTCCTTCCTCAGGCGCCTTGGATCCCAACGCCACAATATCGCCGCAGGTCAGATCCGGACCTATCGTTGTGACGACCGCCCGCTCAATGTAGTGCTGCAACTCACGAACGTTCCCCGGCCAGGCCGCCTCACTGAGCGCATGCATCACATCGGAGGATACCGTTCTCGGCGACTGACGATGGCGTTTACAGGAGGCAACCACAAAATGGTCGACTAACAAAGGAACATCTTCTCGCCGCTCTCGAAGCGGAGGGAGAAACAACGGCAAGACCGCTAGACGATAATAGAGATCCTGCCGGAACGCCTTGGCCTTGACCAATTCGGTTAGGTCTTTGTTCGTCGCCGACACCACCCGCACATCGACT
This sequence comes from Nitrospira sp., assembly GCA_030692565.1. Lineage (NCBI taxonomy): Bacteria > Pseudomonadati > Nitrospirota > Nitrospiria > Nitrospirales > Nitrospiraceae > Nitrospira > Nitrospira sp. Next base: position 27,820 of record JAUYAO010000016.1, on the reverse strand, counting down.
TTGATCGGCTGGTTGCCTCCCACCCGTTTCACTTCCCCTTCCTGCAGCACCCGCAACAATTTGGCCTGGAAGGTCGGCGTCGTATCGGCGATTTCATCCAGAAAAATCGTCCCGCCGTCAGCCTCTTCGAATAGACCCCGCTTATTGGCCGTGGCCCCGGTAAATGATCCCTTCATATGGCCGAACAACTCACTCTCCAACAACGTCTCCGGAAGCGATCCGCAATCCACCACCACAAACGGTTTATCCCGGCGATCGCTGAGGCGATGAATGGTCTTGGCGACCAATTCCTTGCCCGTGCCGCTTTCGCCCTGGATTAAGACCGTCGCCTGACTTTCCGCCACCAGCGCAATCATGTCGAAGAGTTGCTGCATCGTCGCACTGCGGCCGATGAGGTCACCCAGATGCTCCCGTACCATCGGAGCCGGAAGATCCTCCGGCACCTGAAGTGCCGGTCGAGGGGTTCGCTTAGTGGGAGGGGTAAACAGCACCAGCATGGACGCGATCTGCCCGTCACTTCCAACCAGAGGAAACGCCTGATACATCCCGCAGGCCGCTCCGTCCCCTCCGGCCGTGCAGGAGACCGACTGAATCCCCGGCGACTCAAACACCTTGGTAGCCGGACAAGCACCACAGGGGTCACTGCGATGCGCAAACGCCTCGTAGCACTTCGCATGAGACGACTCACCCTCGTCGGCCCCATGGTCCGTCCAAGCCGCCGAGTTGGCGTACACCACATTGAAGTCGCGATCCATCACCGCCACACGATCCGATATCCCGCCCGCAAGCTGCCGGATCGCTTCAATCCGCGCCGCGATGATTGGATCGTCGAAAGGGGAACCCACAGCTCCATCCGCCTGAGATCCGGCCATCTCATCTACTCCATTCCATTTGAGCGCACGTGAACGATAACCCGCCGTGGCCACTCCGTCTTAGCTCATAGACCAACTTTTATTGCCAAGCAACTGCTTCACACAGCACTTCAATTCTGCCAGGTGAATCGGCTTACTGAGGTAGGCCGTCGCGCCAGCCCGAAGCACATCCATCCTCACTCCGTCGTCCCCGAACGCCGTCATGACGACGATAGGACAATGCGGAACGACCGCCCGCAGACGATTCACATAGTCAACACCGCCCCCGGTCAACCAAATCTCGGTCAGAATCAAATCCGGCACTGCCCGGAGGACCAAGTGAAAGGCCTCTTCCCCGTCTCCGGCTTCCCGAAGAACGTATCCTTCACTCCGCAACCCGTCGAGCAGGAGGCTGCGCATCTCTCCATCGTCATCCACCACAAGTACTGACGGCTTGCCTTCGATCACAACCACACCTTCCTGAGCAATCCCCTTCCACGGCCCATCCGTGTGTCCGACGAAGTCGCAAAGACAGTGCCATTGCGACAGCTCACCGTCCCTCACAAATCTGGCTATTTTACAGGCGATTTGTAACGAAGGACCGGTCCCGCGACCGTAGGCTGAAGAGAAACACCCCAACATCTGAGCATCCGACTGGTGCAAGATGCCCCAACCGAGACACGACGCGATCGGCGACCGCTACCCGCTCTTGGGCAACAAAATCGTAAACGTCGTTCCCTTACCCTCCAGACTTTCAGCTGCGATCGAACCGTGATGCTCTTCGATAATGCCTTTCACCACTGTGAGCCCCAACCCCGTTCCTTTGCCAAACTCTTTGGTGGTGAAGAACGGGTCAAACACCCTGGCGATCACCTCCGGAGGAATCCCGTGGCCCGTATCAGCCACCGTGAGCTTGACCATGGTGTCAGCCTGAGCCATCCCGATGCGGAGCTGCCCGCCTTCCGGCATGGCGTGGACGGCGTTCATGATGAGATTGATGAGCACCTGATTCATTTGGTCGGCATCAGCCTGCACTTGGGGGCACGCCTCATCCAGTTGCATCTCGACCTGCACCCGGCTTTTCGCCAGCCGTTCCTGGAACATCTCGACACTGTTCTCGATGACATCCCGCAGGACCAGCGGGCCGCGCGCCGGCGGTTTCCGCCGGGCGAACGCCAGGAGCTGATTCATGACACGCGTAATCCGTTCCACCTGCGCCACGATCGTCTGCAAGCCCTTCTTCACCGTCTCATCCGTCACGCGATCCATCAGATATTCTGCGCGGCCCAGAATGACGTTCATGGGCGTCCCGATTTCATGCGCCATCCCTGACGCGACGGTCCCAAGCTCCGCGATTCTCTCCGTCTTTCGCAAACGGTCCTGCAACCGTTTCCGCTCGCTGATGTCGCGCAGCATCACCAAGATGGCCGGACCTTCTTCATCGGAGAATCCCGCCGAGCTGACCTCGACATCCATGGCTATGCCATCTTGCCTGGTGATCCGCTCCTCAACCATCGGTGTCACCTGGCTGCCGCCAAGCAGTTCACCGGCCCGCTCGCACATGGCCTGATGGCAATCCTGATGAAAGAGATCGAAGGAAGACCTTCCGACAATCTCCTCGGCCTTCACGGCGCCGAACAGCTTGAGCGCCTGATCGTTCGCAAAAATGACCCGATCGGCCCGGATCACGAGAATGCCGTACGGTGACACCGCGACCAGACGCCGATATCGCTCTTCGCTCTGCCGGATCAGATGTTCCACGCGCTTGCGAGCGGTCACGTCCTGCGTGGTCCCGACCACACGAGTCACTCGAAGGCCGGCGCCCGCTCCTTCAAAAAACGCCTGCGCCCGCACCACCATCCATCTCACTTCCCCGTCGGGATATTGCATCCGACACTCTGACGTAAACCGCGCGTCAGGCGCGTCAGGCCGATGCGTCGCCGTCATCAGCTCCTGCAGGGCGTGAAGATCGTCGGGATGCACGCAGGCCATCATGGCTCCGAGCGAAACGCCGGTCCCGCAGCGATAGATCGCCTGGGCACGGGCATCCAGCTGGACCAGATCTGTCTCCACATCATGTTCCCAGGCCCCGAGCTGCCCGGCTTCAAGAGCGAGTCTGGATCGCTCTTCGATTCCCCGCAGTTGTTCTTCGGCCCGCAGCCGCTCCGTAATGTCTCGAAGAATGACGGTGTAAAACGTTTTGCCTTCCACCACGATATGGGAAATCGCGGCTTCGACCGGAAACTCTTCGCCGTTCGCGCGAAGCCCCATCACCTTCCCGAGCTGCCCCATCTTCCGGCTGGTCACGCGGGATCGTCCGAACTCCTCCACATGATGCCGATGGGCTTCTCGAAACCGCGCCGGCAGAAATCTGTCTACCGGCTGACCAATCGCCTCGCGAGCAGGGCATTGAAACATCTCTTCGGCGGCCGCGTTGAACAACAGGATCTGCATCCGGTCATCGCTGGTGATAATGGCATCCATGGCGGACTGGACAATCCCGTCCAATCGGAGGCTGCTGAGCAGTAATTCGCGGGCGGCTTGCGACTCCCGGTGAATCGCGCCGGTGGCACTGGCTTCAGCCAGTTCACGCGCCGCCACCGCCGCTTCCCGCCCGGCTTCTGCCTGGGCCTGCGCGGCCCGGGCACCGACGAGCTGGCTGCGCGCCTGCTTCTGCCGGACGATCATCCAGGTGACGCCCCACATGACCATCAGGCCGAGCACACGATTCATCAGCGCCACGGCCGGATGAATGTCGCGCGGCGAAAAATACCCGCCTAAGGCGGTCAACAAGGTGACCACCGCGGCAAAATTGTAGGAATCACGATCGCGAGGAGATTGCAGGGTCAACACAAGGGGGATGAAATACAACAGCCAGTCAGCCCATCCCAATGGAGTCAGGAGATCGAGTATAAAAATAGATAGGGTGAGCAGGACAACAGCCCCTGCTCCCAGGCGGGTAGATTTTTCCAGCGGCGGATTCACGAGGGTCTTGGACCGGCGTGCATGGTGGACGATAGTCTACTCGTGAGTCTTCGCTTCTTCAATCTCGCCGAGCTTGCGGTAGAGGGTCTTCCGGTCGATGCCCAAGGCCTGCGCGGCCTGATACTTGTTCCCGCCGGTCTTGTCGAGAATCTTCTTGATATACTCTTGCTCGATCTCATGCAGCGGCAGCATCTTTTCCGCCGCTTCGTCGAGCACTCGCCGGTCCCCGCGAGCCCCCTGCACCGCCGGCGGCAGATCGTCCGGCGCAATCTTCTCGCCGCGATTGAGCGTCACCGCGCGCTCCACGACATTTTCCAACTCTCGGACATTGCCCGGCCAGCTGTAATCCATCAACATCGCCAAGGCTGACTCGCTGACGCCTTTGACCTCCTTGTTCCGGGCCGCGGCGCATTTCTTCAAGAACGCTTCCACCAGGATCGGAATATCCTCCCGGCGATCCCGCAACGGAGGCAATACCACTTCGATCACATTGAGGCGATAGAACAGATCGTCACGAAACCGTTTTGCCTTCACCTCTTCCGCGAGATGCAGGTTGGTGGCGGCAATGATGCGCACATCGACGGCGATCGGCTTATTGGCGCCGACCCGGCGAATTTCCTTTTCCTGGATGGCGCGCAGCAGCTTCGCCTGGAGCATGATCGGCAGCTCGCTGATCTCGTCGAGAAAGAGCGTCCCCTTTTGCGCCTCCTCAAACAACCCGCGTTTGTCCGACTTCGCATCGGTAAACGCCCCGCGCATATGACCGAAGAGTTCGCTCTCCAACAGCTGCTCGGGAATCGCAGCGCAATTCACCGGGATGAACGGGGCGTCTTTCCGGTCACTGTTGTAATGAATGGCTTTCGCCACCAGCTCTTTCCCCGTTCCACTTTCTCCGGTGATGAGCACATTGGTCGGACTATCCGCGACGCGACGGATCAAATCGAACACCGCCTGAATCGCCTTGCTCTTCCCAAGAATGTGATGAAAACTGTACTCCTTGTGCACTTCTTTCCTGAGCCGGCTCACTTCTCTCCGAAGCGCGGATTCGCGTACCGCGCGCTCGACGACTCGAATAATTTCCTCGGTCTTGACCGGCTTGGTGAGATAATCGCTCGCGCCTCGCTTCATCGCCTCCACGGCCGTTTCGACAGACCCGAACGCGGTCATGAGGATCACGCCGATGTCGGGGTACAGCCGCTTGATCTCCACCAACAGTTCGGTCCCCAGCATCCCCTTCATTCTCAAATCGGTGAGCACGACGGCGAAATCTTCTTCGGCCAAGAGCTTCAGCGCCTCCTGCCCGCTTCCCGCCGTCGAAATCTGATGGCCGCGATCCTTGAGCACGTCAAAGACCAGCTCGCGCATCTCAGCGTCGTCATCGACAACCAGCACCGCGCCCCATTCTTCCGTCATACTCGACTCCTTCATCTCGTCATCGCTGGGGCAGCCTAATCCGCCTTCGCTGGCTCTTCAAGCCCAAAGTGCCCCGAAATGCCACAGTGAAATTTCGACCCCTGTGGGCTTATGCCCCAAAGAGGATCCTTTACGCGAGGAATTTTCCGGTTCCCACGCTACTAAGCAAAGGGAAGGCCAGGGGAGAGGAAGGGCAGAAAGGAAACCGGCAGGCTAAACGCAAAACACCCGCGCAAAGACTGAGAAACAACACGGCATCCTAAATGTCTTTCTCAGTCTCAGCATTACGCAACGTGCTGCATCTTGGTGGCGAAGTCACGCCCGGAGGTTGGAAGAGGCAACGGCTTACCATCCTTGGTATACAATTCGATCGCCTCCTCAACCACCTGGCAAAGCTCGTTGAAGACTTCTTTTTCATCACTTCCGTGGCAGCCTCCATATATGAGACCAGGAGCACTTCCTACGTAGCACTGATCCTCCTCCGACCACTCAACAATCTTCACGTATTTGGCGCTATCTTTCATTTCTTCGCCTCCTCAATTGCAAGCTGGACAGCTCGAACCTGATAGTGTTTCGCATCCTCGCCTGGTTTGCCAGAAATAGTCACTGGTTTGGTCGCCTTCGGGTGGACAAAGTTTCTGTGGCTTCCTTTGCCGCCTCGGTTCACGAACCCAGCCTGTTTCCCTCCGCCTGTTACACCATCAATACGAAGCCCATGGAAGGAATACGCCAGCACCGTTGCTGTTTCAATGAGCCGCACATTGCAGGATGCTTTCACGGCTTATTCTGATGAAGAAACGGAAACATTCTAAGTTCTTCTAGTTTCCATGATCGAAAATGAGCCTGTGGCTCGTGACCAGGCTTCCTCACGGCCAGAAGTGTAGAGTGTCCCCGATTTCTCTCTCAAAAACCGGGATGCAATAACTGGCAATGCCCAAATGTCATGCGGACACGGCGTTTAATCGCGGAGCCTCGAACCCGCTCGGCGTAAAACGGGCACTTTTTCATGTACTACCCTGCCCCGCGACTGAACGCCGCCCTTGTTGGGTGCTCTTCTACCAAGCTCACGAACTAGAAGTGCCTCGTTTCCGTACCACAGGTACGCTGTTAGAAACATGAGTCGTTGAATCAGGCCATCCATCGTCGGCAGGTAGACCATTAAGATAGGAATGATGGTTGCAGTTACCAGGGCTGCAACATCGAATGCCCGACTGTACAAGTCGTGTCTTTCTCGTTGGAGCAGCCGCACCAAGACCCCTAACGCGAACGCGAAGCCCATCGCCGTAGCTGTGAACGAGTGCAAGAAGTCTTCGACAGGATCGAAAGGGGCACTGGCCACCCATGGTCGATGGGAGAAGGCAGCCGTCGCTATCATAAACACACCGAAGGCCGCATGCAGCCAATTCGCGCCGCGTGCCCACACGGACCTCAAGGATGCAGCCAGCCACAACACCGCCAATCCGAATGTGAGAAACCCGAGGCGTGCGAGCCAAGCACCAGCGACACCCTGTGCGCCGGACTCACTAGTTGTATTCGATAGCCACGAGTAACTCTCTGGCATAACCAGCGGCGCAGCCAGCAGTGAAAATGCCGAAACTGCTAGAACCAGGAGCACGCCAAGGGCCGCGAGCCTATTGCTCTGCTCTGTGGTGGGCGAAGGAACGCTCTTCATTGAAGAAAGCATGCTGAGGACAGCACCCAACAATATTTAGGCGGATCCGGATAAGAGCCGGAGTCGAAGTCGTCTGTCCGTATAACACGCCAGGAATCTTCGTGAACGATACGCCACGACCAAGGCCAATCAATGGGTCCCAACGTCGCAGCCCTGCGTTACGGGTTCTTATGCGGATCGGCATAACAAGCGTTCGGCCCTTTTGCTGAGACTTGGGCCGACGAGGTTATACAACCGCTATCGCACGGAGTACGGGGAAACTACCCAACTGTGACTGAATCAAAACAGAGACTGGCAAGAGCAAAGGGTGCGGCGTTGCTGCCCAACCTATTTTTACTGGTTGGCCGGCCAACCGAAGCTTGAGCGAAGGTTGGTGGAGGGCAGGGGAGTTGAACCCCCGACCCCTACGTTGCGAACGTAGTGCTCTCCCAACTGAGCTAGCCCCCCACCTGGCGGAACTGATGACGCGAGCCGCGGATCCCACAGGGTTGGTTGCGCATGAGCGCGCAAACGATTTACTGCGGTAGAAGAACGGGGAGGAAGTATGGCTCGCATCCTCTTCGCAGCCGGATTATACACAACCGGCCCCCGACTCTCTAGCAGGAAGCTGAAAAAGTTTGCCGGCGTCGTTCTCGCGTCGCTCAGACCCTCAACGTACCCGCTGGGGTACGCTTTCGGCCCTTCGCTCGCTGCGGCTTTGCTGACAACCTTTTTGAGCATCCTGCGAACGTATTTTTCTTCACGGCACTTTTACGACGGACCGATGACGGCCTCCCCGACCGGCCTCCCCTGCTCGATCAAGACCCGGCGCCCCTCTACGCGCAGACGGCCTTCGGCGAACAGCTGCACGGCTCTGGGATAGAGCTTATGCTCCTGCACCAGAATCCTGGCAGCCAACGTCTCGGGTGAGTCGTCATCCAAGATCGGTACGGCAGCCTGCAAAATGATCGGCCCTTCATCGACTCCCTCGGTGACAAAATGCACGGTGCAGCCGGCCAGCTTACATCCCCACTCTATGGCTTTCTTCTGCACATCCAATCCGGGGAACGACGGCAACAGCGACGGATGGATATTCATCATGCGATTGGCATAGGCGTTCACCAACACGGCCGTGACAATTTTCATGTAGCCGGCCAGCAATACCAGTTCCACATCATGCTGCTGCAGGATGGCCAGGAGCGCCCGATCGTAGGCTTCCCGGCTGTCGGGCTGCCCGGCAAACGGCTTCGGATCAACAAAGAGATCCTTCAGCCCGTGCTTTCTGGCCCGTTCAAGCGCCACGGCGTCTTTTTTATTGCTGATGACGGCGACGATGGTCGCCTGAACCGCATTGGCTTCGATACTATCGATGATGGCTTGGAGGTTGGATCCGCGCCCCGATGCGAGGACGGCCACTCGAAGAGGAGCGGTTCTCTTACCCGACATACGTTACCTGTTGATCCGTCTCAGTGCCGGCGACGATTTCGCCGATCACATATCCTTGATCGCCTAACGCCTTCGCCCCCGCAATGACGGCATCAGCCGACCCGGCGGGGACCACGAGGATCAACCCGATCCCCATGTTAAACACGCGATACATCTCGTCACGCTCGACGGAACCCAGCCGGCTGATCAGCGAGCAGATCGGCGGCACGGCCCAGCGATCCCGATGGATACGCGCCCGCACGCCGGACGGGAACACGCGCGGCAGATTTTCGGTGATCCCGCCGCCTGTAATATGTGCGACGCCCTTGATGGGATGCTCCTGAATGAGTGCCAGAATCTGCTTGGCATAAATTCTGGTGGGAACCAGCAAAGCCTCGCCGACGGTCGTCGCGAGTTCCGGCACGCGGCTGGTCACGGTGAGCTTGGCCTGTTCAAGCAGTACCCGCCGCGCGAGCGAGTAGCCGTTGCTATGCAGTCCGGATGACGCCAGCCCGATGATGACGTCACCCGGCACGATGGACCGGCCGTCGATAATCTTCGGGCGGTCCACGACGCCCACGGCGAAGCCGGCGAGGTCGTACTCTCCGTTTCCATACATCGACGGCATCTCTGCCGTTTCACCTCCGATGAGCGCACAGCCGGCCTGGCGACAGCCCTCGGCGATGCCCTTCACCACTTCCTGGGCTTTGGGAACCGATAACTTTCCCGTAGCGAAATAGTCGAGGAAGAAGAGGGGTTCAGCGCCGCTGACGACAATATCGTTCACGCACATCGCTACGAGATCGATGCCGATGGTGTCATGCCGATCCATGAGGAAGGCCACTCGGAGCTTGGTGCCGACCCCATCGGTCCCGGACACCAGCACCGGGTCCTCATACTTCTTAGCCTGGAGACGAAACAGCCCTCCGAATCCGCCAAGATCCGTCAGAACTTCCGGGCGAAAGGTCGAGCGGACGAGCGGCTTAATGCGATCGACAAATTCGTCGCCCGCATCGATATCCACACCTGAATCGCGATAAGTCGTCATAAGAGGGTCGCATCTTATACGGAGCGTCTTGTGAGGGTCAACGCAGGAATTCCGGCCCCCGACTTTTCCTCCGATGCGCCGAGACAGAGGCTCAACATTTCACTATACTGAAGCGCGCCATTCCCCCGGGCACACGAAGGAGACTCACGGTGCGACAACTGATTCCCTGGTTGGGACTGTTTTTTCTGTCATTCGCGGCCTGCACCGAACTTTCTCAATCGCTTCAGCTGTTCGGACTCCCGGCGCCGGCAGGTCTCACGCAAGACCAGATCGCCGCCGGACTCAAAGAAGCGCTCCGCATCGGGACAGAACACGCGACTGCCCTGACGGGGAAACCGGATGGATATTACCGCAATCCGTCGATCAGGATTCCTATGCCGGAACAGCTGCACTCATTTGAAAAAGGCCTGCGCGTATTCGGCTTCGGCCCGCAAGTCGACGAGTTCGTGTTGAGCATGAACCGGGCGGCAGAACGAGCCGCTCCGCAGGCCGCAGAAATATTCGCCGGTGCGATTGCGCCGATGACGTTTGCCGACGCTCAACAGATTCTATCGGGCCCGAACACCGCCGCCACCGAATACTTCAAAGCCAAAACCTCCGCGCAACTGACCGCCGCCTTTCGTCCCCATGTCGAGCAAGCCATGAACCAGATCGGCGTCACACGTCAGTACAAAGAGTTGGTCCAACATTTCAGAACGATCCCCTTCCCCAAGACCGAGCTTGTGGACCTGGATCAGTATGTAGTTGGGAAAGGACTGGAGGGGCTATTTCTGATGCTGGGCCAGGAAGAGCAGGCCATCAGGACGAATCCGGCCGCCCGCGTCACCGGCCTCCTCAAGCAAGTGTTCGGACAATCGCCTTAGGATTGCCCCGACGCCTCTCAACACGCTCCCGAAGTCCGTGACTGCTAGACCTCCGGTCGCATCTCTACTTCCAATAACTTGATTTTTCGATGGAGATGGCTGCGTTCGATCTTGAGATCTTCGGCGGTCCGCGAAATGTTCCAATGGTGCTCGCGCAGCTTCCGGCCGATATAGTCCTTTTCAAACGCATTCCGGGCATCGCGCAAAGAATCGTAGGATTTCGATAGCAGCGAACTGCTCGCCTGGGCACTCGCCGCCACACTCTGGCTGCTTCCCCGCCCCTGTAGAGACATCGCCGCCTGCGGCGCATCGATCACGCCCCCCGGCACCATGATCATCAACCGCTCAATGAGATTGCGCAATTCGCGGATATTGCCGGGCCATTCATACTGCTGAAACACCGCCATCGCTTCGGGCGTCACTTCTTTGATGCGCAGCCCCTGCTCCTCGGCATGGATCTTCATGAAATGACGGACCAGCGCAGGAATATCTTCGCGGCGTTCCCGCAACGGCGGCACGATGATCGGCACCACGTTCAGCCGGTAATACAGGTCTTCGCGGAACGTTCCCTTGGCGATTTCCTTTTCCAGGTCTTTGTTCGACGCGGCTAACACCCGCACATCCACCTTCATCAACTTGCCGCCGCCGACCCTCGTGAACTGCTGTTCTTGAAGTGCCCGCAACACCTTCGCCTGCGTGTTCAGGCTCATATCCGCGATCTCGTCCAGAAACAGCGTCCCGCCGTCGGCCTGCTCGAATTGCCCCCGTTTCATCGAGGTCGCGCCGGTAAACGACCCTTTTTCATGGCCGAACAATTCGCTTTCAATCAACGTCTCGGGAATGGCGGCGCAATTCACCGCCACGAACGGATGTTCGGCCCGGGCGGAGTGAGTATGAATCGCGCGCGCCACCAGCTCTTTGCCCGTCCCGTTCTCGCCGCCGATCAAGACCCGGCTGTTGGTGGGACCCGCCGTTTCAATCAGCTGCCGCAACTGCTGCATGACGGGAGACTGGCCGACGAGCTCGAACTTTCGCTGCACCTTCGTCTTGAGCGTCCGGTTCTCCTGCTCCAGCCGGTATTGATCGAGCGCATGCTTCACACGGAGCGTGACGTTCTCCAAAGACAGGGGCTTTTCGATGTAGTCGTAGGCCCCCAGCTTGATCGCCCTGACCGCGGTCTCGATGGACCCATGCCCCGACATCATCATGACCTGGGCCGTCGGCACGAACTCTTTCACCCGCTTCAGAGTCTCCAACCCATCCAACTCCGGCATCCAGATATCCAGAATCATGAGGTCCGGCGGATCCGTCGTGTAGATTTTCAAGGCCTCGACCCCACTGCTGGCCACGGAGACGTCATATCCCTCGTCCTCAAGGATGCTTCGCAATGAGGTCAAAATAGCGGCTTCGTCGTCGACGATTAAGATCGATGCTGACATGCGTCCCCCATATTCAGTGACTGGTAACGCGTGACAAGTCCGAGGCACACCCCCTGCCTCTTGCCACCCGTCACTCGTCACATGTCACTCGTCACTTCTTCAATTACACCGGCAAATCGAAGGTAAACACTGCGCCCTTCGGCTGATTATTCGAGGCCTGAATCTGGCCGTCATGATCGGTAATGATCCGGCGCACGATCGCCAGCCCCAGCCCCGTCCCGGTTTTCTTCCTCGTAAAGTATGGCACAAACAGCTTCTCTTGATCCTCGGGCGTAATCCCGACGCCTTCGTCGGCCACACTCACGATCGCCCGCTTGCGCTTGGTGTCGTACTTCGTACTGACCCAGACCCGCCCCGTGTGATTCATCGCCTGGATGGCATTGTCGAATAAATTCACGCAGACCCGCTTCAGCTGTTCACGATCGAAGTTGAGCACGGGAAGATCGTCATCCAACTCGACACAGAATTCGATGTCCTTATGCGCCGCGCGATAGAGCGTCAGCACCTCCTGGATCACCTCGTTCAACGACTGTCTGGCCATCTGGGGCGCAGGCAGGCGGGCGAACTTCGAGAACTCATCCACCATATGCTTCAGGCTGCCCACCTCCGTCACGATGACATTGGTCGCTTCGTCGAAAATCTTGTCGAAGTCCGGAGACTTCTCGAAAAACTTCTTGCGCAAGCGCTGGGCCGACAGCTGGATCGGCGTGAGCGGGTTCTTGATCTCATGGGCCACTCGACGGGCCACTTCCTGCCAGGCGGCGACTTTCTGCGCCTTGATCAACTCCGTCAGGTCGTCGAAGATCAGCACGTACCCTAAGTCTTTATTCGCCTCATCCCGCATGCGCGATCCGCTCAGTCGAATCTTCACCGGCTTCCCTTGCACATCCACTTGTCCTTCCAGCGACCAGTCGTCCCGATCATCGGCTTGCATCCGATCGTAGACCGCCTGAAAGACATCCAGGCCAAACTCTTTAAAGACCTCGTTCGCCTGACGATCACGAATCCGGTCGGCGGACAGCCCGAGAATACGCTCTCCGGAAGGATTGAAGGTCGTGACTATTCCGTTCCGGTCGATCGACAGCAATCCGGCGGCGATCGTCTCCACGACGGTTTCAATGTACGCCCGGCGGCGATCCAGCTCGACGTTCGTTTGCCGCAGCGAACGGTTGGCATCTTCCAGCTTGAACTTGCTGCCTTGCAAGTCCCCGGTCATGCGATTGAACGACTCGATCAAGGTGCCGATTTCGTCGGTCGCCTTGGCATCGATCTTCACCGACAAATCCCCTTGCGCCACCGCCTCGGTCGCTTCGGCCAGCCGCTGAATCGGCACCGTAATGCTGCGGGCGACATAAAATCCGAACCAGGTGGCGCTGAAGAGAATCATCACGGTCACGACCGCCACAAAGAGGTAGGCGCCGGCCTTGATCGGATTCTTCATGGCCTTGATCTGCTTATACTCTTCGTATTGCCGCCCGATTCCTTCCATCTTGGTCAACAGCGATTCCGGCACATAGGCCTCGACGACCACGACTCCGGCCAGCTCACCTCGATTGTTCCCGGCGGCCACCGGCACCCCGGCCCGCACCAGCCGGCCGGTCTGGGCCTCTTGCACGGAGGTGAACTCTTGCTTCCCGTTAATGACCTGCAACACCAGTTGGCTGACCGGAAGGTCCAACACCCCGGCGGGAATTTCCGCATCAAGCGCTTTGGTGAGCGTCTCCATTTTCGACGAAAATACTTCGATCCCCGCCACCCCGTATTCCATCCGTTTGCGGGCCATGGCCGCGATCAGCAAATCGCGCTGCTCGGACGTCAACATATCCTCGCGAAACAGTTCCTGCCCGATCGCGCGTGCGCTGTTGACGGCCAGCGCAATATGTCCGGCATGTTGCATGCGCGCCACTTCATACGAATCCTTCATCACCCGATCGATCTGATCGCTGAACCAGACATCGACCGCCTTATTGACCAGCCCGCTCGCCACAATCGCCAGCAGGATTGTCGGGATCAGCGAGAATCCGATAAAGGCCGCGATGAGCTTGGTGCGAAATCCCGACCCGACCAGCCGGTGACGCCGTTCGAAATAGGCCTTGATCAGGTTGCGCGAGAGCAGCAACGTCAGGACAACGAAACCGATCAAATCGAGGTTCAAGAGCAGCAGGACAAAGGCGTAACTCGTCGTCGGCAGAAACGAATCGGCTTCCCCCCCGCCGGGTACCGCCATCTGCGAATAGTAGAAGGTCAACGCCAGACTGGGGATGAGGAGGATCAGAACGATCCAGACCGGACGGAGATGAGGAGCCTTACGCTCAGGCTCTGTGAGACGTGAGGATTTGGTGGAGACAGCGGAACCGGACGCCCCTGCGCCGGGCAGAGGACGTTCCGCCCTGCCAGATCCCGCAGAGGAGAATGCGCGCGATGGCTGTTCCGAATCCGGCATGGGGTCGCCGACGCTCCTCGCCTGGTTGCACGAACACTGAGCCCACTATAACGGAATTGGCGGACCGTCTCAAAAGTTCCGCCATGAGCGGATCCGCAGACAACAGGTGAGCGCTGCCCCGTCGGGTCTATTTACCGGACGAGAGGGACACGTACTTCATGCGAAGCGCATAGAGCATGTCCCGTAAGACCGTCTGCTCTTCAGAGGTGAGATTCCCTTTGGTCTTCTCTTCAAGCACGGAGAGCAAATCGATAATTTCTTTGGCTTGCGGGAGATTGACGGGAACGGCCTGTTGCTGAGGGTCGAGTTTCTCCCCCATCAGCATCAGCGACGAGGAGCCCAGGGAAATGACGAAGGAGGAGAAGGTGACGGGAAACGCAGGCGCGTGATGCGCCGCATCCGATTCCGAGGACGCCGCCGGGTTGGGGGATTCGCTTGGACCAGAGGCTTTCGCGGCGGTCTCACTACTCCCACCCCGCCGATCCCGAACGACGAATCCTTCTTCTTGTTCCGCCATGGCTCCCTCACCGAGGACGCTGACTTCGTGCGCGGTACCCTACCATAGGCCCCCGGAGCTCGCAAGCCACGGACAACCGTTGAAGCCGGCATTCCTATCGGTATAGAGTGGGCGCTCAATAGAGGAACGTATGTCCGATCGCTTTTCTAAATTGATCGATCTTATGGCCACCCTCCGGGCTCCCAACGGATGTCCGTGGGACCGGAAACAAACGCACGAATCGCTGAAGCCCTACCTGCTTGAAGAAGCCTATGAAGTCCTGGAGACCATCGACCACCGGGACACCGCCAAACTCAAGGAAGAACTCGGCGATGTGCTGCTCCAAGTCATCTTCCACAGTCAGATTGCCTCCGAGGCCGGCACCTTCACCATCGACGACGTCGTCGACCACTTAGCCGCGAAACTCGTCCGCCGGCACCCGCATGTCTTCGGCGATCCGGATGCGGCGACGACGCCGACCAATGGCGAACAAGTCCTGAGCCAGTGGGAAGAGATCAAGCGGACCGAACGGCAGGCCGCCGGCGGAGCCCAGTCGGCGTTAGAGGGAGTGCCCAAAGCGCTCCCGGCTTTGCTCCGGGCCTATCAAGTCCAAGCCAGGGCGTCACGGGTCGGATTCGACTGGTCACACGATGCCACCGGGCTCGCGGATGTGTTCAAGAAGATCGCGGAGGAAATCGGCGAACTGCAAGCAGCCCTGGCAGCAGAAGCCGCGCTAGGCTCTTCCCCATCGAGCCGCGACGAGGTTGCGGGGGAACTCGGCGACCTGCTCTTTTCGCTCGTCAACCTCGCCCGCTTTCTGAAGGTCAATCCCGAAGATGCCCTGCGGCTCTCGACCAACCGCTTTGTCGACCGGTTTGTCCTGGTGGAATCCCAGGCTGCCGAACAACAACGTCCGCTGTCCGGCATGACGGCAAGTGAATTGGACGGGCTCTGGAAAAACGCCAAGCGTCGGCTTCGTGAAGCCGCCGGGCAACCAGGCACCACGATACCGGCAAAGGATATCCCCTCATGAGCGACGAGCAGAATCCCTATCAAGAAGGCAAGCGCGCCGGAGCCCACCCCCTCGTGGTAGTCTTTGCCATCTTGCTGGGCCTCTGGCTGTTTGTCGCGTTGATCGTACCCAGCTCGCGCAACAAACAAGCAGCCGGTACGGAGGGCCCTGCGGGACCGGCAGTAGAAGATCCGGAAGCCGCCCCGGTCATGTACACAGTCCACAGCAACATCACAGACATGAACGTGGTCGCGATTGTCGTCCCGCCGGAAGCCACAGATAGCCAAGTGGCCGGCCTCTTAAAACAGCTGAAGAGCGAACGGCTGGCCGGCACCCTGGGAGACCATATCCCGGCCACGACGCCGGGACATACGCTCGGCGATCATGCCGTCGCCGACATTTATGTGTTTTCGGATAAGCAATATGCGGGAGCAGAGGCGCTCAAAACCCTGGCGCTTGGCGCTCATGCCCCCGGGACACTCCTGCCGCGGGCGATTCCCTTTGAAGTAACGATGGAAGAGGTGCGTGGCCACTACCGGATCGACCTGAACGATACCGGCGCGCCGGACAAGGGATCGCTCGGCTATACCGACGAATCCGGCGTTCATTCCAAGCGCTATCGATCGATTTTCTAATGAAATCCGGTGGATTTGGCTGCTTCTTGACAGGGTCTGTCCACAGGCCCAGCACGCTTGTCAAGAGCCATTCAGGCTGTGATCGTCTCTACAAGATCTAGTAGGGGGCGACGCAGACCCCCCAATGCCTAAATCTCGGGCAGGGAGCTCGTCGGCAGATCTCGCAAGCAGATCCTCGCTTCCGGATAGAGCTGTCCACAGACGTATCCCCAGAAACTGTGTGTGAATGCATCCTGAGCGGAGGAGTATGAACAATCGCTTTTAAAGGAGGGACGATCTGCTACAAGCCAACCCGTTTCCTGACCTCTTCCCGCAAGGTCGCCTTCTCCTGCTCGAACATGGCGTCAAGCTTTTGAAATAGATGGACCAAGGGGCCCACAAAGGGGGCGAGCATCACATCGCGCCGCTCAAGCAGCATCCCCTCCGCCTCGGCAATTTGCACTTTCCAATCCGCGATCGTCCGCGACAGAACCTTGCCGATCACCATCTGCTGCCCGGGAGAACCCGCCACCGGTCCCAGCAACCGCTCGCGCAACACATCCAGCTCATCGGGAATCGAAACCTTGACGCGAATCCCGACCGGCGTCGCCCAGGCCTGCCGTTGAACGGAATAGTCATAGGAAAAGATCGGTTCCCGCGGCTCACGGAACGGCCCGCTCACATCGAAGATCGTCAGCTTGTTATCCATACACCTCGTCCCATTGAAACCATATGAACCATGTGCAACCCGTATGACGCTTTGACGCTCAGCTCCGGCCGGACGAAGCAGCGTGACGGGGCTTGAAGAGATACCCTAGCACTTTTTCTGCTGCGACTGCTCCATCGCGGATACAGTCAGGAATCCCCACGCCACGATATCCTGCGCCAGTAAGCACTAAGCCTCCGTACCGGCTCAATGCTGCATCAAGTTGGGTCAGACGATCAAGATGCCCGAGCGTGTATTGCGGCATGGCTTTCCACCAACGATTCACTTCGACATAGGTTGGCATCGCGTTAATGCCGCACAAGGCGGCCAAATCCGCCCGGATCTTCGCGACCAATTGGTCGTCGCTCAGCTGAAGAATGGCTTCACGCCCCACCCCGCCGACGTAGCAACGCGCCAGAACTTGGTCCGCCGGCGCCCGATGAGGCCACTTCAGCGATGTCCAGGTCGCCGCAATCAGATCTCTCGCCTCCGCGCGCGGCACGATGAATCCAAACCCTTCCACCGCACCCGCAACCGCCTGAGCGGGAAACGCCACGGCAACGGTCGCCGTCGATGCATAGGGAATCATCTCCAAGAGCCCGCCGGCAATCGGCGTCAAGGGACGAAGCAGCTCGGCGGACACGTACGCGGGCGTCGCCAACACCAGCGCCTCCGCCGAAAGCGCCGACCCATTATTGAGAATGAGGTCGTACATCCAGCGGCCCGGTTCATGAGATCGCACGCGCAACGCCTCGACCTGACAGCCCGTGCGCAACTCCACTCCCTGCTGTGCGAGACGCGCCGTTAAGGCCGTCACCAGATCGCCCAGCCCGTTCCGCAAACTGACGAACATGGTGCGTTTAGGTCCGCCTGCAGGAGCCGGCGGCTGCTTCTTCTTGGCGGCCATCATACCGCGAATGATGCTGCCGTATTCCTGCTCCAGCTCGACGAATCGAGGGAAGGTGGCTTTCACACTCATCTGATCCGCATCGCCGGCATAGATCCCGGCCATGAGCGGCTCTAACACTCGCTCGAACGCTTGCGATCCGAATCGCCGCCGGAAAAATGATGCGAGCGATTCATCCCCTTGTGCGGGACCGCGCGGGACCACCACGTCCAGCCCCATGCGCGCCAGTCCGGTCCAACTCAGGAGGCCGCTCCGGAGAAACGGCCCCAACTGCTTCGGCACAAAGGTGATGAGCCCCTCGGGCAATTCATGCAATCGCCCGCGCGAGAGAACAAACGCACGCTTGGCGGTCTCGTTGGTATTGATCAGTTGATCGGTCAGGCCCAGCTTCCGGCATAACTCCAGCCCGGCCTGCTTTTGCGAGAGGAAGGAGTCCGGCCCGGCTTCGGTCGTCAAGTCGCCGATTCGATGCGTCACGATCTTGCCGCCCCAGGATGGCCCGGCCTCCAACACCATGCAGCGGATATGCTGTCCGGCTGCAGCCGCTTGCTCCTGAAGAGAAAACGCCGTGGCCAGCCCCGAGATGCCGCCGCCGACGATGACGACTGTGCGAGGAGTGCTCACGAATTACTGTGCCTGAGACGATTGGTGGGCATCGATCACCGACACTAAGGTTTCAATCAGTGCCGGATCGGCGTTGAGCATGGACATCCGTTCTAATTGCATGCCTCTCTTCGCCGCCAACTGCTTCAATTCAATGTCGATATCGAACAACGTTTCCACATGATCGCAAATGAAGCCGATCGGCGCTACGAGCACCTGCCGAGGTCCTTCGCAATGTAACGCCTCCAGCGCAGACTCCACGGTCGGGCCCAGCCACGGCTCACTGGATCGCCCCTGACTCTGGTAGGCAAACCGCGTCGGCTGGGATCCGAGGCAAGCCGTGATGGCATCGACCGTGCCTTTGACCTCATCGGGATAGGGATCTTTCATGGCTACGATCCGCTCCGGCAGACTGTGGGCCGTAAACAGAATCGGAACCTGGTTCCGGATGTCCGCGGAAAATCTCAGCAGCCCCTGCCGGATATTTTCAACGATCGCCGCAATCAGTTGCGGATGCCGGTTCCAGCTTCCCACATAGCTGACGGCGCAGGTGCTCTGCAGTGCGGAACGTGCCTCTTCCACCTTTTTCCGGTAGGCCCCGGTGCTCAACGACGACTGTTGCGGCGCCATGCAGAGGCCGATGACCTGCTCCGGAGCCTCGCCGAGCAACTCGGCATAGGTCTCCTTGATGAAGGGATGCCAATGCCGCAAACCTACATACACCCGATACCGTGCGCCTCCAGATGCATTCAATCGGTGTTCAAGTTTCTTTGCGACCTCTTGCGTAATGCCGACTGCCGACGACTTCCCACCGGTGGCGCGATAGCGTTCGCGGATTTCTTCGACGAGTTCGGGAGGGGTCGGACGCCCGCCACGGACATCCAGCAAGAAGGGCTCAACGTTGTCGAGGGAGTCGGGTCCTCCCATCGCCATCAGGAGAATCGCCGTAGGGTGTTGCGGGGTCGCCATCTCACTCCTCGTCATTCGTCACACGTCAACCGTGGCAGAGTCCCCACGCTTGACGCAGGACGATTCACCATTGACGGATGTTAGCGTTGGCTGAGTTTGTGGATCATGTCGATCGTCGCCGCCACATGATCGACCGGTGTGGTCGGAAGAATGCCATGACCGAGATTGAAAATGTGGCCAGGCCGATTGCCGGCACGCCGTAAGATATCTTCGACGCGGCGTTCAATTTCATGGAGCGGCGCAAACAGGACCAGCGGATCCAGATTCCCTTGCACGGCCCGATCATGTCCGACCATCGCCCAGGCTTCATCCAGATGGATGCGCCAATCGATGCCGATCACATCGCCGCCGGCCTCGCGCATCTGCCGGAGAATTGCGGTCGTGCCGGTGCCGAAGTGGATGAGGGGAACACCCTCGTGCTTGAGCCCGTCGAAAATCAATTGGACATGAGGCTTTACATACTCGGCGTAATCCCCCGCCGAGAGACAGCCGACCCAGCTGTCGAACAGCTGCACCGCCTGCGTCCCGGCCTGGATCTGCCGTCGCAGATACCCGGTGATAACCCGCGCGAACTTATCCATGAGCTTATGCCAGCTCGCGGGATCGCTGTACATCATCTGCTTGGTGTGGAGATAGTTTCGCGATCCGCCGCCTTCGATCGCATAACTCGCGAGCGTAAACGGCGCACCGGCAAATCCGATGAGCGGCACACGCCCGTTCAACGCCCGACGCGCCTGCCTGATGGCTTCGGCCACATACTCGAGCTCACTGCCATCCACCACTTTTAGGCGTTCCACCGCAGCACGGTCACGGACCGGATTGTGAATCACCGGGCCTTCCCCCTCGGCAAACTCCAGATTCAGCCCCATCGGCTCCAGCGGCAGGAGAATGTCCGCGAAAATGATGGCGGCATCGAGTGGAAAGCGGTCGATCGGCTGCATCGTGACTTGTGCGGCCAATTCGGGCGTCTTGCACAAATCGAGCATGGAATGTTTGGCCCGCAGTGCACGGTATTCAGACATATACCGACCAGCCTGGCGCATAAACCAGACCGGCGTACAATCGACCGGCTCACGCCGGCACGCTTTGAGGAAACGATCGTTCATGAGTCGCGCATTTTAGAGACGCAGGGGCAAGAGTGTCAAATCAACAAGCGCCGATGTCTCGCCCGTCAAAAACAATAGACACTCCTCGTCACTCACATATAGAGAATAAAAGTTGGAGATCAGAACCGCTGTTTCATTTTTCAGCAGTCCATGTATAATAAGATTCTGATATCAAGCTGGCCCCCATTAGCGTGACCAGAACGGCAAATATCGGCGGCCTGCCTTTTCAGATTTCTCCAAGTGCGCCGATTACGTTGAGCATAATTGGGATCTCGCCCCATGGCGTCCTACGAGCCAGGCCGAAGTATCCCTGACCTGGAGGTAGCGAATGTCTGACGTGAGCACCTTACAACCGACCAGAGGCCAGGATCTGTGGCTGACCGTCCTTCGCTGGTTCGACTCCTGGGCGGGTCTGGAATATATGAAAACGGACGGCGTGCCGAAGATGGACTGGCTTCGCGCCATCCCCCTGATCGCCGTCCATTTGATGTGTCTCGGGGTCATTTGGGTCGGATGGAGCTGGACGGCTGTGGCGGTCGCCGTGGTCTTTTACTTCCTCCGCATGTTTGCCATCACCGGCTGGTATCACCGCTACTTTTCGCACCGCACATTCAAAACCTCCCGGACCGTCCAGCTCGCTTTCGCCATCCTGGGTGGCTCCTGCGCCCAACGTGGTCCTCTCTGGTGGGCCGGGCATCACCGGCACCATCATATTGCCTCCGATACACCGGACGATGTCCATTCGCCGAGGCAAGGCGGGTTTCTCTGGTCGCATATCGGCTGGTTTACCTCACGGACGCATTTTGCGCCGCGGCTCAAAAATATTCAGGACTTTGCTAAATTTCCAGAATTGCGATTCCTGGACCGATTCGACATTCTCGTGCCAACCCTTGCCGGATTTGGCATGTTCGGACTCGGGAAATTGCTTGAGGCCTATGCGCCAGGACTCGGCACCAACGGCCCACAGATGCTGATTTGGGGGTTCTTCATTTCTACCGTTGCGTTGCTGCACGGCACCTGCACGATCAATTCGCTGTCCCATGTCTTTGGCTCACAGCGTTACGTGACGGGCGACGACAGCCGGAACAATTTCATTCTCGCGCTCATTACGATGGGCGAAGGCTGGCACAATAACCACCACTACTATCCCGCCTCAACGAGGCAGGGATTCTATTGGTGGGAAGTCGACATGACTTACTACTGCCTGAAGATGATGGAGAAGGTCGGGTTGGTGTGGGACATTCGCGACGTGCCGGACTACGTGCGGGAGGGGAAGAGCAAACAGGACACCCTCACCGCCTGATACGAGGGCGCGTCTTCGCTACTTAGACCCAGTCGGATTCCTCGGGTGCGGGCTTTGTCGCCACTTGGCCGGCGAGCGATGCTCGTATGCGTTGGCTCTGCGCATCAAGGGCCAATACTGCATCCCCCTTTACAATCCACGCATCTTCCGGCTCCAGCTCGAAGCGGTAATGATTCTTCCGCAACGAGAACCATTCGATGTAGGGATGCGGCACCAGATTGGGATGGGGATCGAAGGACATGAGATTCACATCACCGATCTGCGGATTCTCCATGTCACCGATGACCTGCCCGGCCACATCATCGTCCTCAAAGTGCCGGTTGCGGAACTGAATCAGCTGCCCGGCGATCTCGCCTTTAAAATCTCCACAAAAATAGACATCAACCGGTCCGATCGCGGCAAAGGTAATGCGGCCGACGACAGTCCCCTCGATCCGATTATCCAAAAATCCTTCCTGTACCCACCGGCCGTTCCCGAATTTCTGCGCCATGCTAAAGACCTTTCATCATGCAGCCGGTGAAATCTGGAGCGGGCGATCGGATCCAGCCACACTCGCCCCCAACGAACCAATAATCACCGCGATCAAAATCAATCCGCTCCCGACCCACCCGAGCCAATCGAGCGACTCCCCGAGAAAATACCACGCCAGCCAGGCCGCGTAGGCCGGCTCGAGTGAAAAAATGAGCGCCACCTGTTGCGCGGGGAGCAACTGCTGCGCCCACATCTGTACAGCAAAAGCCAGGGTCGCCAAAACTCCGGTAACCGCGAGGCCGATCAACAACACCGTCGTGGGCTCAAACGCGCTTAACGTCGGATGCTCCCAGGCCATGGCCACCAACATGAGTCCGGACATGGCGACCAACTGCCAGACAAACAACGACGTCGCATCCAACTCTCGCGTGTACCGCTCCAGACAGGCCATGTGGGCGGCAAATGCCAGTGCACACCCAAGTGTTAACAGGTCTCCTAGATTGACGCTCGTTGTCGGCTTGACCAAACACCACAAGCCGATGGTGGCGATCCCGGCCGCCAACCACGAGCGCGGGCCGAAACGCCGCAAGATGAGCGGAACGAACACGACGTAGAGCGTCGTGATAAAGGCAGAATTAGACGCGGTGGTGTACCCGAGCCCCACGGTTTGCAGCACATAGCCAAGAAAGAGCCATCCGGTCGCGATCGCGCTGGCTCGGAGGACCGCCCGGTCCATCGAGACCGGGCGAGCCATCAGAACCAGGCACAGCCCCACGAGTGCCGCCCCGAGGAGAAATCTCAAAAAAAGGAACGACAAGGGGGGAATTTGGTCAAGCGCCGCTTTCGTCGCAGGAAAGGTCGCTCCCCAAATGAGAGTGGTCAGAAGTAACGCAAATCGGGGCATGGGATTGAAAGAGCACTGAGACTTGGGTGCTGAGTGCTGGGCTCGAATCTCAGAGAACGACTCAGGACCGAGCACTCAGAACTCGGCACTGCCTCTTACGGTCGACACAACGCACAGCGCCGCTGCACGTTCGTCCCGGCCTGCTCCATGGCCCGAAGAGCCCGCTCTTTATCAGGGTAATCGAACCAACCGCCCTCCCAAAAGTCGCTGGAGAAGACGTTCGCGGGAACTTCCGAGCAACGTTCTTTATGGAGCGTCACGCGATCAATGGAGCGGGCGATATGGACCCAATAAATCATGACGGCCAATCTACACTGGAAAGGGAGTGCCGGACAGAATCACCGAGGCGATACTTCGATGACCCCGCCCGACAATCGAATTACGGAACGAGAATCCACTCGTCTTTTTCGATGACGACCTTGACTCCGGTCTCCAACTTCTTCACATCGTCTTTGTCGAAGAGACGCATATACCGTTCAATGCGATCCTCGTCATCGATGCGCTCTTCCTGCATCATTCCGTTGTTCCCTTTGTACTTTCTAATCAACACCGACATCGACAGCCTCCTGTGATTCACGCTGGCAGTTCAACTACTTGGTTGTGTACAATAAGACAAAGTTCGTCGGCCGGTCAAGGGCACCGGTGTGGTATTTGCCGGGATTCCTCCGTGTGTAAAATTCACCGACGGAGCGGATCTGCCAAGAGAAAGGGAACTCGATCATGCCTGTGTATGAGTATCGGTGCGGGCAATGCTCAAAAGCATTCGAGGCGACGCAATCCGTCCATGCGCGACCGGAAGATACCGAATGTCCGTTCTGCCAGGCGCAGGACGCCACGCGGCTCCTCTCCTCCTTTGCCTCAACCGTCAAAGGCGATCACAAACCGGGCTTCGCAGAAATGAAGGCCGGCTCGATGCTCAACGAGCGCATGGACCGATTCGCCAAACTCCCCCCCTTGAACGCCAAGCGCAACGTTCCCCAGCCCAATGCCGCGTCGACCTCCGATTCCGGATCGGGCCCAGGAGCAGACTCCTAGCACATGACCACCAGGTGGCACTCATATCGACTCAGTCACGTCTCGACCACAAGGGAGCTGGCATGATCGTCAGACTGCTGTGTGCCTGTTGGGTAAGCGTCGTAGCTCTCGTGGGCTTCTCTTCCCTTTCCCATGCAGAAGTGGCGGGAAGCCTGGTGATCGCGGGCAACGGGCCGGAGAACACCACCATTGAAGCACTGGCGCACGCCTTTGAGAAAGCGAACCCCCGGGCCTACGTCGATCTCCTGTGGGAAGACAACTCCAAGCCAGTCGACATGGTGAAGTCCGGACAGGCCCATATCGCGATCACAGGATCGGAGGATCCAACCCTGGCCGGCAAACAGATTGGATGGGACGGGATCGGCATCCTCGTCCACCTCTCCAATTTCACCAAGGAAATCACCAAGCAGCAGGTCGCTGAGCTCTTTTCGGGGAAATTCACGACCTGGGCAGACGTCGGCGGGCCGGACACGCGAATCCTCCTGATCGACCGCCCGCGCAATCAGAATATCCGCGAGGCGTTTGAGTCACAACTAGGCATTGCAGGAAAGATCCCGGAGACAGCCAAAATCATCGGCCATGATGATAAAGCTGTGAAGACGGTGGTCGGCACACTCCCGCCGCTCTCCGCCGTCACCTATATTTCACTGAGTACCGGCCTCTCAGTCGTCTCTACGGGAGTTGCCGTGCGCCTGCTCCCGGTCGATAAGATCGAGCCGGAAGCGCCGACCGTCAAAGACGGCCGGTACCCGCTGCGCCGGCCGATCATGCTGCTCTCCAAGAAAGAGGCAAATCCTCTCGTCGAGGCGTTTGCGCAGTTTGCGCTGTCCGCTGCCGGGCAAGCCATCATTGCTGAAACGTACGTGCCGATGCCGAGTCCCTAGATCTTCATTAAGGAGGTCAGCATGCAGCCCCGTTCTTTACTCGCTCTTTTCGTTCTCTTCGGTTCGTTTCTTATGCTTCCGCTCTCGTCCATCCAAGCCGGTGCGGAGGACAATAACGGAGCCTTTGTCGATGGCGCGGGGTTTACGCTGTACGGCACGGAGTCCATCAAGGGGTCGGGCTCCGATAAAGTAGAGCAAGATCCGATCTGCGATCGGAGCAAGCGCCCGAAAATATTCAAGGTCCAGCCCGACGAAGCGAAGCCCGGCCAGAAAGTGACGATCACGGGCGAGAATTTCGGCAGCAAAGAATGTTTCCGCGGCGTAGCCTTCAGCGCGGCGGGGTCGGCCAAGATCGAGTACACCTTCGTCAACGACACGACTATCGAAGCCACGGTCCCCGATGTGAAAGCGGGTATGTCGTTCATCGACGTCGTCGCCGGCGGCGGCAACGCCCGGTCCAAAGGATTCTTAGTCCAGGCCAAGTAGGCGAAATCCGGCTGTGACTTCATCGGGGAGAGAGACCTTGTCTCTCCCCCTGATTACTGCCACCTCTCCATCACACACCACATTCCCTCGTCAGCTTCCATACATTGCCGACCGCGCAGAAGCGAGATCCCTTCAAGAAACCGAGCACCCTTGCTTGACGCACCTGCCACCTCATTGTAGTATCTACGCCGTATCTACATAGGGAGAATCGCGATGAAGACGACCGCGCAGAAATGGGGAAACAGCCTGGCGATCCGAGTGCCGAAGAGTGTGGCCATGCAGGTGGGGCTCAAAGCCCACGACGACCTTGAGATCGTCGTCCAGGAAGGGAATGTCGTCCTGAAGCCGCACCTTCGCCGCATCTATCGATTGGACGACTTAGTACAACGCATCACATCGAAGAATGTGCACGACGAAATCGACACCGGTGATCCGGCCGGACGAGAGGTCTGGTGATGAAAGCCCCCCGATATGTTCCAGACCGGGGAGATATCGTCTGGCTGCAATTCAATCCTCAGGCTGGCCACGAACAAGCGGGACATCGGCCAGCCCTCGTCCTGTCGCCGGCCAGTTACAATCGCGCCAGCGGGTTGATGCTGTGCTGCCCGATGACCAGCCAGAAAAAGGGCTATCCATTCGAAGTCGTCGTCACAGACGAACCCAGCCATACGAGCGTTGTGCTGGCAGATCAGGTCAAAAGCCTGGATTGGAAGATCCGAAAGGCAGTCAAGAAAGGAATCGCGCCGCTCGACGCTGTCGCAGAAACGCTTAGCAAACTACACGCGCTCCTCTAACATCCGAGTCATGATTCAGGCAGCTGAGAAACCTGAAACCCATAGAGACACATTCAGGTGTGGTCTCAAAACCGACACCTCGAGTGGCATGCCTCCGGCCCGTGAGCTTGTGAATTCCAATGCCTTCGGTTTTAACACCGCCTTGATGGACTACGACGACCGGCTTACCGGCGAAGGTACCGGGCAGACGTTGACCTATACCGCCGGGTTCAGCCGTGAGCGCTTCTCGCTCCAGACCGACGGGACCTACCGGGCGGATCGCACGCCCCTGCTGGCCGGGATGATCGCGCGGCGCAATCAAGACGGCAGTTCGACCCTGCGCGACAAGAATGGGACCGTCAGAACGTTCGGTTCCGATGGCTGGATTCGTAGCATCACGGACCGGAATGGGAACACCGTCACCATCGTGCGGAGCGGGAGCCAGATTCAGCAGATTCTTGAACCAGGCGGCCGCGCCCTCACGTTCCAATATGGTGGCGGCGGCATCAGCCAGATCGTCGATCCCTTAGGTCGGACCGTCACCTATACCTACGAAGCCTCACCGTCACCCTGGGGGAGTCCGCGCCTTCACGCGGTGGCCAATGCTGCCGGGGGTGTCACCACCTACGGCTACTCAGGTCCCTTTAATATTGCCTCCATCACCGACGCGCGCGGCATCACCTATCTGACGAATACCTATTGCAGCGGGGGGAATTGTCCGCTCGACCCGGCGGTGGTCACGCAAACCCTGGCCGATGGCGGCGTCTCGCAGATCGACTATGTCGTGACCAATCGCACGGTCACGCAAGCGACGGTGACGGATCCCCGTGGGAAAAAGACCATTCATCGATTCAATACCCGTAGCCATGACGTGGCGGTCGTCGATGCCCTCGGCCAGCAGACGCGCATGACCCGCGACTTCACGACGAATCAAGTCATGGAAGTCCGCGATCCGCTCAATCGGTTGACCAAGTTTACCTACGATCTGGCTGGCAACGTGAACTCGGTGCTCGATCCCCAGCAGAATCCCACCCTCTTTGAATATGAACCGACGTTTAACCGTGCCACGAAAATCACGGATGCCCTGAATCAAAACACCCGCTTCACCTATGATTCAGTCACCGGGAACATGCTCACCACCCTCGATCCGCTCTTGCATGCGACGAACATCACGTACAACCAGTTCGGCCAGCCGATCACGGTCACCGACGCGCTGAACCATACGACCACCTTTGAATACGACGACGTCGGCAACCTCATTGCCACCGTCGATCCCTTGGGCCACCGCACGCTGCGATTCTACGACGCCGTGTCCCGCCTGGTGGCCATCGTGGATGCACGAGGGAAGAGCACGCAATTTACCTACGATAATTTGAATCGGGTGACGCAGATTCACGATGCGATCAACGGGATCACGGCCTTCACCTATGATC